>NZ_CAXAQM010000012.1:0-167660 GCF_963970525.1 Pseudomonas sp. EA_65y_Pfl1_P113 | reverse complement strand
AAAAGGGAAGAAAAGTATTAATATCACGCATAAGAACGCCGGTTTTTTAGATGTGTTTGCTCGCACGAACATCATCCATCAAATCGGCGTTCTTGTTTCTGTCTTTCCCGTGATTCCGTGAAGAACCCTTTTTTTGGACACTGATTTTGCAGCAATGGGGAGATCCCCTGTGAGAGCGGGCGTGCTCGCGAAAGCGGTGGATCAGTCAGCACCCGTATCACTGAAAGCCCGCACACACGCCCACTTCACAGGATTTACTGTGTCAGACGCCGAACTGCTCGCGGTACGCACGCACAGCCGGCAGGTGTTGCTTGAGCTGCGGATCATCCTCCAGGAACTGCAGTACCTGGTTCAGCGAGACGATGCTGACCACCGGAATGCCGAAATCGCGCTCCACTTCCTGGATGGCCGACAACTCACCGTTGCCGCGCTCCTGGCGGTTCAGGGCGATCAGCACGCCGGCGGCCTTGGCGCCGTCCTGGGACGCGATGATCTGCATCACTTCGCGGATGGCAGTACCGGCAGTGATCACGTCATCGATGATCAACACATCGCCGGTGAGCGGCGCGCCCACCAGGCTGCCGCCTTCGCCATGGGCCTTGGCTTCCTTGCGGTTGAAGCACCACGGCAGGTCCCGCCCGTGATGCTCGGCCAGGGCCACGGCAGTCGCGGCGGCAAGGGGAATGCCCTTGTAGGCCGGGCCGAACAAAACGTCGAAGGAAATACCGCTTTCAACGATGGCGGCCGCGTAGAAACGACCCAACTGAGCCAGGGCCGAACCCGAGTTGAACAAGCCAGCATTGAAAAAGTACGGGCTGGTGCGCCCGGACTTCAGAGTGAACTCACCGAAGCGCAAAACGCCGCGATCGATGGCAAAACGAATGAAATCGCGTTGATACGCCTGCATGAAAAAAGCCTCAGATACCACGGATTTAGCTAATTAGGTAGACGGCGTGTATCATACACGCACGCGATTTTTGGGGCCATTTATGCGGATCATCAGTGTGAACGTTAATGGTATTCAGGCTGCAGTCGAGCGTGGTTTGCTCAGTTGGCTGCAAGCCCAGAATGCCGACGTCATCTGCCTGCAGGATACCCGCGCCTCCGCCTTTGAACTGGACGACCCAGCCTTCCAACTGGATGGCTACTTCCTTTATGCCTGCGATGCCGAAGTGCCCACCCAAGGTGGCGTGGCTTTGTATTCGCGGTTGCAACCCAAGGCGGTCATCAGCGGCCTCGGCTTCGAGACAGCCGACCGCTACGGGCGCTACCTGCAAGCCGATTTCGATAAGGTCAGCATCGCGACCTTGCTGCTCCCTTCGGGGCAGAACGGCGATGAAGACTTGAACCAGAAGTTCAAGCTAATGGACGATTTCGCCCGTTATCTGGATAAACAGCGGCGCAAACGTCGCGAGTACATTTATTGTGGCTCGCTGTACGTGGCGCAACAAAAGCTGGATATCAAGAACTGGCGCGACAGCCAGCAATCCCCGGGCTTCCTGGCGCCGGAGCGCGCTTGGATGGACGAGATTGTCGGCAACATGGGCTATGTGGATGCCCTGCGCGAAGTCAGCCGCGAAGGCGACCAGTACAGCTGGTGGCCGGACAATGAACAGGCTGAGATGCTCAACCTGGGCTGGCGTTTCGACTACCAGTTGCTGACCCCAGGTCTGCGCCGGTTCGTTCGCAGCGCACGCCTGCCGCGCCAGCCGCGCTTCTCGCAGCACGCGCCGCTTATCGTGGACTACGACTGGACACTGACCATCTAAGGTCTTTTTCCAGGCACAAAAAAACCGACATCGCTGTCGGTTTTTTTGTGCCTGTTCATTATTTGATCACGCGCCAGGTCAAGGGATAGCGATAGGCGATCCCCTTGTTGGCCTTGATGCTACCAATGATGGTCAGCACCACCGTGGCGATCGCCAGGGCGAACATCAGGAAAAACCCAACCACCGCGAAGGCCAGCACGATGCAAACCATCCAGGCGATGGCCACGGTGATCTGGAAGTTCAGGGCTTCCTTGCCCTGATCATCAATGAACGGGTCCACTTCCTTCTTCATCTGCCACAGGATCAGCGGCCCTACGACACTGCCGAAGGGGAACACAAACCCCAGAAACGCCGCGAGATGGCACAACATTGCCCCCTGACGCACTTCGTAGGAAGGCGTAGGCACCGGCATCTGGCTGTCATTCATGGCGTTTCTCCTTGAGGCCGACTCAGTCAGCCAGGGCGGCGTTCTGCAGTTCGAAAATCTCGGTCATGCCTTTCTGGGCCAAGGCCAGCATCGCGTTCAGATCAGCCGGCTGGAACGGCGCGCCTTCGGCAGTGCCCTGCACTTCGATGAAGCCACCCGTGCTGGTCATCACCACGTTCAGGTCGGTCTCGGCGGCCGAGTCTTCCAGGTAATCCAGGTCCAGCACAGGCTCGCCCTGGTACATGCCTACCGATACGGCAGCGATCATTTGCTTGAGCGGGTCACCGCCTTTCAGGCCGCCACGCTTCTTGATCACTTTGAGTGCATCAACCAGGGCGACCATGGCGCCGGTGATGGACGCGGTGCGGGTGCCGCCGTCGGCCTGGATCACGTCGCAGTCGACGTACAGGGTCACGTCGCCCAGCTTGGACATATCCAGGGCTGCGCGCAGGGAACGACCGATCAAGCGCTGGATTTCCAGGGTGCGGCCGCCTTGCTTGCCACGGCTGGCTTCACGCTGGTTACGCTCACCGGTGGCGCGCGGCAGCATGCCGTACTCGGCGGTCAACCAGCCCTGGCCCTGACCTTTAAGGAAACGCGGTACGCCGTTTTCGACGCTGACGGTGCAGATCACCTTGGTATCGCCAAACTCGACCAGTACAGACCCCTCGGCGTGTTTGGTGTAGTTGCGGGTGATGCGGATCGAGCGGAGCTGATCGGCAGCGCGACCACTTGGACGTTTCATAGGGAGACACCTGTACTGAGGACGAAAAACTGCCGAGCATTATAGAGCCGCGAGCCGATTCGGGGCACTGCTAAAAAATCCTGTTACGAATGCTCGCGTTTGGGCGTGCTCGCCCCACTGCGCTACAATCGCGCGCCTTCTTAACCATCAGCCCGTGATTGACGGGACTGCAACGCGAGGTACCTCCATGGTGCACAGCATGACCGCCTTCGCCCGCGTCGAACAAGCCGGCGTACAAGGCACCCTGAGCTGGGAATTGCGCTCGGTCAACAGCCGCTACCTGGAGCCGCATCTGCGCCTGCCCGAGTCGTTCCGCGACCTCGAAGGCGCCGTGCGTGAAGCGCTGCGCCAGGGCATCTCCCGGGGCAAACTGGAGTGCACCCTGCGCTTTACCGAGGAAACCACCGGCAAGCCGCTGCAGGTTGATCGCGACCGTGCGGCGCAATTGGTAGCCGCCGCCGAGACCATCGCCGGCCTGATCAAGCAACCTGCCGCGCTCAACCCACTGGAAGTGCTGGCTTGGCCTGGCGTATTGGTGGCCGACGCCACCGACCCGCAAGCCCTCAACGCCGAAGCCCTCGCCTTGTTCAACCAGGGCTTGAAGGAACTCAAGGCCGGCCGCGAGCGCGAAGGCGCCGAACTGGCGCGCCTGATCAGCGAGCGCCTGACCTCCATTGAAGAAGACGTGGTCACCCTGCGCGAGCTGGTGCCACAGATGCTCGCCACCCAGCGCCAGAAGGTGCTCGACCGCTTCACCGACATGAAAGCCGACCTCGACCCCACGCGCCTGGAGCAGGAAATGGTGTTGCTGGCACAGAAGAGCGACGTCGCCGAAGAACTCGACCGCCTGAGCACGCACATCCTTGAAGTACGCCGCGTGCTCAAGTCGGGCGGTGCCGCCGGTCGGCGCCTGGACTTCCTGATGCAGGAACTCAACCGCGAAGCCAATACACTCGGCTCCAAAGCGTTCGATCCGCGCAGCACTACGGCTGCGGTCAACCTCAAAGTGTTGATCGAGCAGATGCGCGAACAAGTACAGAATATTGAGTAAGGCAACCTCCATGACCCACAGCACCGGCACCCTTTACATCATTTCCGCCCCCTCGGGCGCGGGCAAAAGCAGCCTGGTCAAGGCCCTGACCGACGCTGACGAGCAGATCCGCATCTCGGTTTCCCACACCACCCGCGCCATGCGCCCGGGTGAGGTGAACGGCGTGCACTATCACTTCGTCGAACGCACCGAGTTCGTCAAGATGATCGAGCACGGCGACTTCCTTGAGCGCGCCGAAGTCTTCGGCAACCTCTACGGCACGTCGCAAAGCCACTTGCAGCAGACCCTGGACGAAGGCCACGACCTGATTCTGGAAATCGACTGGCAGGGCGCCGAGCAAGTGCGCCAGCTGATGCCCAAGGCGCGTTCGATCTTTATCCTGCCGCCGTCGCTTGAAGCCTTGCACCAGCGCTTGAAAAATCGCGGCCAGGACAGCGACGAGATCATCGAAGGCCGCATGCGTGAGGCCGTCAGCGAAATGAGCCACTACGTCGACTATGACTACCTGATCATCAACGACGATTTTGCCCACGCTTTGGACGATTTGAAGGCGATTTTCCGCACCAACCAGCTCCAGCAAAAGCGCCAACAACAGCGTTTCGGCAAATTACTGGCCGAACTGCTCGGCTGATTGGCTCTTCCCAAAACCGCTGCAAGGGCTTTACATTGGCGCTTGTAGCGGTTTTGCGAGGGCCTGAGAAAAATCAGCGCTTCCCTAAACGCTGGTGATTTTTTAAACTGTTTAGTCCGCTTGCCCAACCGGGCAGCGCGCATCTTGCATTCGCTCCGAGGAATACCATGGCCCGCGTAACCGTTGAAGACTGCCTAGAACACGTGGATAACCGCTTTGAGCTGGTCATGCTCTCTACCAAGCGTGCCCGTCAACTGGCCACTGGCGGCAAAGAGCCATTGGTCCAGTGGGAAAACGACAAGCCTACCGTTGTGGCCCTGCGTGAAATCGCTGAAGGCCTGATGAGCTACGAGTTCATCGCCAACGCCGAAATCGTTGAAGACGAACCGCTGTTTGCAGCGTTCGAGGACGAGTCCAACGAGGCCGTCTAAGCCTATGCCTGGTCGACGTAGAACGGCGCGGGGTCACAGCCAACGGCAGGAGTTAAGACTTTGCCGAGCATAGACGCCCTCGCCGATCGCTTATCGGCCTACCTCGGCCCAGACCAGGTCAACCTGGTCCGCCGAGCGTATTTCTACGCCGAACAAGCCCACGACGGGCAACGCCGCCGTAGTGGCGAGGCGTATGTCACGCATCCCCTTGCGGTGGCAAATATTCTTGCCGACATGCACATGGACCATCAAAGCCTGATGGCCGCAATGCTGCATGACGTGATCGAAGACACCGGTATCGCCAAAGAGGCGCTGCAAGCGCAGTTCGGTGAAACCGTGGCCGAACTGGTCGACGGGGTCAGCAAACTGACCCAGATGAACTTCGAGACCAAGGCCGAAGCCCAGGCGGAAAACTTCCAGAAGATGGCCATGGCCATGGCCCGCGACATTCGGGTGATTCTGGTCAAGCTGGCAGACCGGCTGCACAACATGCGCACGCTGGAAGTGCTGTCCGGCGAAAAGCGCCGGCGCATCGCCAAGGAAACCCTGGAAATCTACGCACCCATCGCCAACCGGTTGGGCATGCATGCCATTCGTATCGAGTTCGAAGACCTCGGCTTCAAGGCCATGCACCCGATGCGTTCGGCGCGCATCTACCAGGCGGTCAAACGCGCCCGGGGCAACCGCAAGGAAATCGTCAACAAAATCGAAGAGTCGCTGAGCCATTGCCTGGCGATCGACGAGATCGAAGGCGAAGTCAGCGGGCGGCAGAAGCACCTCTACGGCATCTACAAGAAGATGCGCGGCAAGCGTCGGGCCTTCAACGAAATCATGGACGTGTACGCGTTCCGGATCATCGTCGACAAGGTCGACACCTGCTACCGCGTGCTCGGCGCTGTACATAATTTGTACAAGCCCCTGCCCGGCCGCTTCAAAGACTACATCGCGATTCCCAAGGCCAACGGCTACCAGTCGCTGCATACCACGCTGTTCGGTATGCACGGGGTGCCGATCGAAATCCAGATCCGCACCCGCGAAATGGAAGAGATGGCCAACAACGGCATCGCCGCCCATTGGCTGTACAAATCCAGCGGCGACGAGCAGCCCAAAGGCACACATGCCCGCGCCCGCCAGTGGGTCAAGGGCGTGCTGGAAATGCAGCAACGTGCCGGCAACTCCCTCGAATTTATCGAAAGCGTGAAGATCGACCTGTTCCCGGACGAGGTCTACGTGTTCACGCCCAAAGGCCGGATCATGGAACTGCCCAAAGGCTCCACGGCGGTCGACTTTGCCTACGCAGTGCACACCGACGTGGGCAACAGCTGCATTGCCTGTCGGATCAATCGCCGCCTCGCGCCGCTGTCCGAACCGCTGCAAAGCGGCTCCACGGTCGAGATCGTCAGCGCACCGGGCGCACGCCCGAACCCAGCCTGGCTCAACTTTGTGGTCACCGGCAAAGCGCGCACACATATCCGTCACGCCCTGAAGCTGCAGCGCCGCTCCGAATCCATCAGCCTCGGCGAACGCCTGCTGAACAAGGTACTTAATGGTTTCGACAGTGCCCTGGACAAAGTTCCTACAGAGCGCGTGCAAGCGATGCTTCACGAGTATCGCCAGGAAACCATCGAAGACCTGCTGGAAGATATCGGCCTGGGCAACCGCATGGCCTACGTAGTCGCCCGCCGCTTGCTCGGCGAAGGTGAACAGCTACCAAGCCCGGAAGGCCCACTGGCGATTCGCGGCACCGAAGGCTTGGTGCTCAGCTACGCCAAGTGTTGCACGCCGATCCCGGGCGACCCGATTGTCGGCCACTTGTCGGCGGGCAAAGGCATGGTGGTGCACCTGGACAACTGCCGGAACATTACCGAAGTCCGTCACAACCCGGAAAAATGCATCCAGCTCTCGTGGGCCAAGGATGTCACCGGCGAATTCAACGTCGAGTTGCGCGTGGAGCTGGAACACCAACGCGGCCTGATCGCCCTGCTGGCCAGCAGCGTCAACGCGGCCGACGGCAATATCGAGAAAATCAGCATGGACGAGCGCGATGGTCGCATCAGCGTGGTCCAGCTGGTGGTCAGCGTGCACGACCGTGTGCACCTCGCCCGCGTGATCAAGAAACTGCGCGCCCTGATCGGTGTGATCCGCATCACCCGTATGCGGGCATAGGCCTTCAAATACGTCATCACCTCTTACAAGGAGTCATAAATGACCAAGACCGTTATCACCAGCGATAAAGCCCCGGCCGCGATCGGGACTTACTCCCAGGCGATCAAGGCGGGCAACACCGTCTACATGTCCGGCCAGATCCCACTGGACCCAAAGACCATGGAACTGGTGGAAGGCTTTGAAGCACAGACTGTGCAGGTCTTCGAAAACCTCAAATCGGTTGCTGAAGCTGCCGGCGGTTCGTTCAAGGACATCGTCAAGCTGAACATTTTCCTCACCGACCTGAGCCACTTCGCCAAGGTCAACGAGATCATGGGCAAGTACTTCGAACAGCCGTACCCAGCCCGCGCCGCCATCGGCGTTGCTGCCCTGCCAAAGGGTGCGCAGGTTGAGATGGACGCGATTCTGGTCATCGAGTAAAACACCCGGCGCGGCCCTCCCATAGGCTGCGCCGACTTCGTTTTAAAAGGATTTCATGATGCGCAAAGCGCTTGTAGCCTCATCATTGCTCGCCCTGCTGCTCGGCGGCTGCGCCAGCAACCCTGCCGACCTGGACGTGAGCGGCACCTGGATCAACCAGATCGCCATCGATGCGGCAGCCAAGGGCGGCCCTTTGCGTGAAGCCCTGCAAAGCTATGGCCCTAACCTCGAATGGGAGGTTAATACCAAGGCCGCGCAGGCGCGCTACTACAACGGTTTTGAAGTAGCCGAAGGCAAGTTGCTGGGTGAGAAATCCGGCGCCTGGAGCGTAGACTTCTACGGCAGCTCAGCCACCGAGCTCAAGCGTAAAGGTGAACAACTGCTGCAATCGGCCAACGACAACGAGCCAGCACAGCTGCTTGCCCGCCCCAAGGACCCCGCGCCGGACGGTGCTCCCATCGGCGCGAACTTTGAGCGTGCGCTTTACGCGGCCTACATGGGCGGCGACTGGAAGATCACCGACGGCTTCGGTAGCGGCGCCATCGTGCAGTTCCAGGCTGACGGCAAGGTTGTCGGCTTGCCTAATGTTGATCGGTACTCGCTGTGCCTGGCCGGTGATTGCGCCTCGATGAGCGGCGGCTATGACAGCATCTGGCTGCAACTCAACGGCCAGGGCAACCCGTGGATTTTTGTGCGCAAGGGCAAGCAGCTGGAAATCTTCCAGGCGATCAATACTGCGGGAGCGGATGAAGTACCTTCGTTTACGCCCGGACCGCGGCAGTGGTTGCTGGAAAAGTAATTAAGCAGCCAAACACAGATTCAAATGTGGGCGCGGCGCACCGCCGCTCCCATATTTTTTAACTGTGTTTCAGCCTTTAAGGATCGCCGCGTAGCCTTCGCGGTAAGTTGGATAGGTCGGCGTCCAACCCAGCGCCTTCGCCCGCGGATTACTGCATCGCTTGCTGCCCGCACGACGCACACTCGCATCCTCGGACCACTCCGTCACACCCAGATACTCGCGCAACCACGCCACCACTTCCGCCAGCGGAGCGGGCGCATCGTCGACGCCGATGTAGATCTCATCCAGCGAGCCACCCTGCTCCACATGCCGCAACAAAAACGCCAACAAGCCCGCCGCATCATCCGCATGAATCCGGTTGCCATATAAAGGCGGATCAATTGCGACACGGTAGCCCTGGCGAACCTGGGTCAGCAGCCATTCGCGGCCTGGTCCATAAATACCGGTCAATCGGACGATGCTGGCCGGAATGCCACTATTGAGCGCCACTTGCTCAGCCTCCAGCATCACTTGCCCGGAATAACCCTTGGCTTGAGTCTCCGACGTTTCGTCGACCCACTCTCCATTCTGCTGCCCATAGACGCTGCTGCTGGAAACAAACAACAAATGTTTCGGCTCCTGACCGTAGTCGCCCAACCACTCCAGTACGTGTTTCAGCCCTTCTACATAAGTGGCGCGATAGCCGGCTTCGTCGTGGTCAGTCGCGGCGGCGCAGTACACCAGGTAATCCACCCCGCCGATCGGCCAGGTGTCAGGGCAATCCTTGTTGAACAGGTCGCCAGCAATGCCTATCACCCCGTCAGGGAGCCGCGAAATATCCCGCCGCAAGCCATGCACCTCCCATCCCGAGGCGAGCAATTGGCTTGCCAGCCGACTACCTACATCGCCACAGCCGGCAATCACAACAGAAGGCGCTGACATCATAAAACTCCGTATTGAAAGGTCTAGGTTAGCCGCCTCGGTGGACCGCCGGCCAGAAAAAGCACAAATAAAGTTACTGTATTACTTTTGTTAACAAGAATTACTTGCAATAATGACCGCCCATTTGTCCTCGGCCCCTTGGGTCTGGAAGGACGATCACTCATTTTTTTTACTCAGGTCCGGCCAGCATGACACGTAATACAACCCCCGCTTCGCCAACCAAGCTTCACAGCCCGTCCCGCGCCTGGCGCGCGATTGCTGCGCTGCTGTTCAGCGTTCTGCTGGCACCGACCGCCGCCTTGGCTGATGCCACCGCGCCAGCTACCCCGCCTGCTGCTGCCGCACCGGCAGCTCCGGCCGCCGCGCCAGCCGCTACCGACCCGGCCCAGGCTGCTGACCCAGCCTCCGCCGACGACACCGGGGTAGCTCTGGAAGAAGACAACACCTTGGGCATGGCCCACGACCTGTCGCCGTGGGGCATGTATCAGAACGCCGACGTCGTGGTGAAAGCCGTCATGATCGGACTGGCCATTGCCTCGATCATCACCTGGACCATCTGGATCGCCAAAGGCCTCGAACTGCTGGGTGCCAAGCGTCGCCTGCGCAGCGAAATCGTCCACCTGAAAAAGGCCACCACCCTTAAGGAAGCGAGCGAAAGCGCGACCAAGAAAGGCACTCTGGCCAACACCCTGGTGCACGACGCGCTGGAAGAAATGCGCCTGTCGGCCAACGCCCGCGAAAAAGAAGGCATCAAGGAACGCGTGGCCTTCCGCCTGGAGCGCCTAGTGGCGGCCTGCGGTCGAAACATGAGCAGCGGCACCGGCGTGCTGGCAACCATCGGCTCGACCGCACCCTTCGTCGGCCTGTTCGGTACCGTGTGGGGCATCATGAACAGCTTCATCGGCATCGCCAAAACCCAAACCACCAACCTTGCCGTCGTTGCCCCCGGCATCGCCGAAGCCCTTCTGGCCACTGCACTGGGCCTGGTTGCCGCGATTCCTGCGGTAGTGATCTACAACGTCTTCGCCCGTTCGATTGCCGGCTACAAGGCCCAGGTATCGGACGCGTCGGCAGAAGTCCTGCTGCTGGTCAGCCGCGACCTCGATCACCTGCCTACCGAGCGCAGCTCGCAACCGCACATGGTGAAAGTGGGGTAATCGGCCATGGGCCTGCATTTGAATCAAGGCGACGACGAACTCGTCGAGAACCACGAAATCAACGTCACGCCGTTTATCGACGTGATGCTGGTGCTGCTGATCATCTTCATGGTGGCCGCACCGTTGGCGACCGTGGATATCAAGGTTGACCTGCCCGCGTCCAGCGCCAAGCCGGCGCCGCGACCGGAAAAACCCATCTTCCTCAGCGTCAAGGCGGACCAACGCTTGTTCCTGGGTGAAGAAGAAGTCAAGACTGAAGCCCTGGGGCCGGTGCTCGACGCCAAAACCCAAGGCAAGAAAGACACGACGATCTTCTTCCAGGCTGACAAAGGCGTGGACTACGGCGACCTGATGAGCGTGATGGATGCCCTGCGGGCAGCCGGCTACCTCAAGGTAGGCCTGGTTGGACTTGAGACGGCAGCCAAGAAATGATCACAACGCGCCACAAACTGACGCGTTATGGCACCAGCCTCGCCGTCGTACTGGGCGTGCATGCCGTCGCGATCGCTATCGCGCTGCATTGGTCAGCGCCGCGTACGGTGCAGTTGCCACCGGCCGCCATGGTCATCGACCTGGCACCGATGCCAGCCCCACCGCCGCCGGCACCGCCCAAGGTGGTCACGCCGCCGCAACCGCCTGCACCGGTCGAAGAGCTGCCCCTGCCGAAAATGGCCGAGGCACCCAAGCCGACGATCCAGGCGCCCAAGCCGGTCAAGCCCAAGCCAAAACCGCAGCCGCCCAAGCCTGTGGAGAAAAAGATCGAGCCACCCAAGGAGAAACCCTCCGAGGAACCGCCGAGCGACGCTCCACCGACTAACACGCCAGCGGAAAAATCGGCCCAGCCCGTGCCTGGCCCGTCGCCGCAACAGGTCGCCGCCAAAGCGTCTTGGGAAGGCGCACTGTTGGCGCACTTGCAGAAGTACAAGAAGTACCCACCAGGTGCCCAGGCTCGTGGCAAAGAAGGCCTGAACCGCCTGAAGTTTGTGGTGGATGCCGAAGGCAACGTGCTGTCCTATGAGTTGGTGGGCCGCTCCGGCAATGCCGACCTGGACCGCGCGACCCTGGACATGATCCGTCGTGCCCAGCCGCTGCCCAAGCCACCAGCCTATATGTTGAAAGGCGGCAGCATCGAGATCGTTGCACCGTTCGTGTACAACATTGAGAAGCGTCGCCGCTGAAGGTTGCAGGAGTCAGCTTGTGTGGGAACGGGCTTGCCTGCGATAGCATCACCTTGGTGCAACTGATAGACCGAGGTGCTTGCATCGCTGGCAAGCCCGCTCCCACATTTGATTTCACTGCCTCAAAAAATCCGTTTTTCAGCTAAATCCTCCGCACTCCCCGCTCAATCCCAACCAAAGTTCTGATAACGTGCGTCTATCGATTGCAGCCGGTATGCTTGGCCCGCAACCTCATGGACGCCCGCTATGACTCTTACAGAATTACGCTACATCGTTACCCTCGCCCAAGAGCAGCACTTCGGCCACGCGGCCGAGCGTTGCCACGTCAGCCAGCCGACGCTGTCGGTGGGCGTGAAAAAGCTTGAAGACGAACTCGGTGTGCTGATTTTCGAGCGCAGCAAGAGCGCCGTGCGCCTCACCCCGGTGGGCGAAGGCATCGTGGCCCAGGCCCAGAAGGTGCTGGAGCAGGCGCAAAGCATTCGCGAACTGGCCCAGGCCGGCAAAAACCAGCTGACCGCACCGCTGAAAGTCGGCGCCATCTACACCGTCGGCCCATACTTGTTTCCGCACCTGATCCCGCAACTGCATCGCGTTGCGCCGCAGATGCCGCTGTATATCGAAGAAAACTTCACCCACGTATTGCGCGACAAACTGCGCAACGGCGAGTTGGACGCGATCATCATCGCCTTACCGTTCAACGAAGCAGACGTACTGACCCTGCCGCTCTACGACGAGCCGTTCTACGTGTTGATGCCCGCCTCCCATCCGTGGACACAAAAAGACACCATCGATGCCGGCCTGCTCAACGACAAGAGCCTGCTGCTGCTCGGCGAAGGCCACTGCTTCCGCGACCAGGTGCTGGAAGCCTGCCCGACCCTGACCAAGGGCAACGACGGTGCCAAGCACACCACCGTGGAATCCAGTTCCCTGGAAACCATTCGCCACATGGTCGCTTCCGGCCTGGGCATTTCAATCCTGCCGCTGTCGGCGGTGGACAGCCATCACTACGCCCCCGGCGTCATCGCAGTGCGCCCACTGACGCCGCCGGTGCCGTTCCGCACCGTGGCGATCGCCTGGCGCGCCAGCTTCCCACGGCCCAAAGCGATTGAGATCCTCGCCGACTCGATCCGCCTGTGTTCGGTGGCCAAGCCGCCTGCCGCGAGCTGAGCAACGATATGACGGAGCTGTCGCAGGTGTCGGTGACGGCACTCAAGGGTGTCGGCGAGGCCATGGCCGAGAAGCTGGCCAAGGTCGGCCTGGAGAACCTCCAGGACGTGCTGTTTCACCTGCCCCTGCGCTACCAGGATCGTACCCGTGTGGTGCCCATCGGCCATCTGCGCCCTGGGCAGGATGCGGTGGTCGAAGGCACCGTCAGCGGCGCCGACGTGGTGATGGGCAAGCGCCGTAGCCTGGTCGTGCGCCTGCAGGACGGTACCGGTGGCCTGAGCCTGCGCTTCTACCATTTCAGCAATGCGCAGAAGGAAGGCCTCAAACGCGGCACCCGCGTGCGTTGCTATGGCGAAGCGCGGCCCGGCGCGTCGGGCCTGGAGATCTACCACCCGGAATACCGCGCCATCACGGGCGACGAACCGCCGCCGGTCGACACTACACTTACCCCGATCTACCCGCTCACCGAGGGCTTGACCCAGCAGCGCCTGCGCCAACTGTGCATGCAGACCCTGGCGATGCTTGGCCCGAAGAGCCTGCCCGACTGGCTGCCCCTGGAGCTGGCCCGCGACTATCAACTGGCGCCGCTGGACGATGCGATTCGCTACCTGCATCACCCGCCCGCCGACGCCGATGTCGATGAACTGGCGCTGGGTCATCACTGGGCCCAGCACCGCTTGGCCTTTGAAGAACTGCTGACCCACCAACTGTCCCAGCAACGCCTGCGCGAGAGCATGCGTTCCCTGCGCGCGCCGGCGATGCCCAAGGCAACGCGTTTGCCGGCCCAATACCTGGCCAACCTCGGCTTCGCGCCGACCGGTGCCCAGCAGCGCGTCGGCAATGAAATCGCCTACGACCTCAGCCAGAAAGAGCCAATGCTGCGGCTGATCCAGGGCGACGTGGGCGCGGGCAAGACCGTGGTCGCCGCCCTCGCTGCCTTGCAAGCCCTGGAAGCCGGTTACCAGGTGGCGCTGATGGCACCCACCGAGATTCTCGCCGAGCAACACTTCATCACCTTCAAGCGCTGGCTCGAACCGCTGGGCCTGGAAGTCGCGTGGCTGGCAGGCAAGCTCAAGGGCAAGGTGCGTGCCGCCGCGCTGGAGCAAATCGCCGGTGGCGCACCGATGGTGGTGGGCACCCACGCACTGTTCCAGGAGGAAGTGAAGTTCAAGAACCTCGCCCTGGTGATCATTGACGAACAGCACCGCTTCGGCGTGCAACAGCGCCTGGCCCTGCGCCAGAAAGGCGTGGGTGGCCGGATGAACCCGCACCAGTTGATCATGACCGCGACGCCGATCCCGCGCACCCTGGCCATGAGCGCCTACGCCGACCTCGACACTTCGATCCTCGACGAATTGCCGCCCGGCCGTACCCCGGTCAACACGGTGCTGGTCACCGACACCCGCCGTGTCGAAGTGATCGAGCGCGTACGCGGTGCCTGTGCCGAAGGCCGCCAGGCCTACTGGGTGTGCACGCTGATCGAAGAGTCCGAAGAGCTGACCTGCCAGGCCGCCGAGACCACCTTTGAAGACCTCACCAGCGCCCTGGGTGAGCTCAAGGTCGGGCTGATCCACGGGCGCATGAAGCCTGCGGAAAAGGCCGCGGTGATGGCCGAATTCAAGGCCGGCAACCTGCAACTGCTGGTGGCCACTACCGTGATCGAGGTGGGGGTGGACGTGCCCAATGCCAGCCTGATGATCATCGAAAACCCCGAGCGCCTGGGCTTGGCGCAACTGCACCAGTTACGCGGTCGTGTCGGCCGGGGCAGCGCCGCCAGCCATTGCGTGCTGCTGTACCATCCGCCGCTGTCACAGATCGGGCGCCAGCGCCTGGGCATCATGCGCGAAACCAACGACGGTTTTATCATCGCCGAAAAGGATCTCGAACTGCGCGGCCCCGGCGAAATGCTCGGCACCCGCCAAACCGGCCTGCTGCAATTCAAGGTCGCCGACCTGATGCGCGACGCCGATTTGCTTCCCGCCGTGCGCGATGCGGCGCAAGCGTTGATGGAGCGCTGGCCGGAACATGTCAGCCCGTTGCTGGATCGCTGGTTACGCCATGGGCAGCAATACGGTCAGGTCTGAAGACCGTGTAGGCGCTGGCTTGCCGGCGATGGCGCCTGCAGGAACAACAGCCCCCCATAGCCAACCGCGTCACAAACCACAGTTAGTCGACCAACATATGTATCAAGCTGGTTATACTTCGTTGAATGTAAGAAATTGGATCAGGCCATGTCAGAAGTTGCCCTCGCCACAGCCCCACTGACCGCCCCGCCGGTCATTCGGGCTCTGCTCGCAAAACTCGCCATCCCCTACACGGAAGTCAGCGATCTACCGGGCCTGAACCCTGCGCAAAAAGTCCAGGCCGTATTGCTGGAAGACGCGGTGGGCGCTCTGATGGTGCTGTTCCCGCAGAACCAGCTGCTCGACCTCAACCGCCTCACCGAACTCACGGGTCGCCGACTTACGGCCGTATCGCCGGATCGCGTCGCGCGCATGCTGGGCAAGCACAGCTTGAGCCTGCTGCCGGGCCTGCCGGCACTCACCAGTTCGCCGTGCCTATACGAAGGCAGCCTGCTCAACGAGCCGAGCCTGCTGGTGCATTCGGGCGAAGCTGGGCTGTTGCTGGAGATCTCCAGCGACGCCTTCAAGACCATGCTCACCAAGGCCAGCGCCGGCCACTTCGGCGAGCCGCTGAGCAACATCCGCCCCAACCTTGACCGCCCGAATGATGACCGTGAGGAAATCACCCAGGCCATGCAGGCGTTCACCGCGCGCCGCATCCAGCAGCGCCTGGAAGCGACCATCGAGATTCCACCGCTGGCCGACACTGCGCAGAAGATTATCAAGCTGCGTGTCGACCCCAACGCCACCATCGATGACATCACCGGCGTAGTGGAGACCGACCCGGCCCTGGCCGCGCAAGTCGTGAGCTGGGCCGCGTCGCCCTACTACGCGTCGCCGGGCAAGATCCGCTCCGTTGAGGACGCCATCGTGCGCGTGCTCGGCTTTGACCTGGTGATCAGCCTGGCGCTGGGCCTGGCTCTGGGCAAGACCTTGAGCCTGCCCAAGGACAACCCGCACCAAGCCACGCCGTACTGGCATCAGTCGATCTACACCGCCGCCGTAATCGAGGGTCTGACCCGCGCCATGCCGCGCGCCCAGCGCCCGGAAGCCGGCCTGACCTACCTCGCCGGCCTGCTGCACAACTTCGGTTACCTGCTGCTGGCCCACGTGTTCCCGCCGCACTTCTCGCTGATCTGCCGTCACTTGGAGGTCAACCCGCACCTGTGCCACAGCTATGTAGAGCAACACCTGCTGGGCATCAGCCGCGAGCAGATCGGTGCCTGGCTGATGCGCTACTGGGACATGCCGGATGAGTTATCCACCGCGCTGCGCTTCCAGCACGACCCGACTTATGACGGGCAATACGCTGAGTATCCGAACCTGGTGTGTTTGGCCGTGCGCTTGTTGCGCAGCCGAGGGATTGGTTCCGGGCCGGATGAGACGATTCCGGATGCGCTGCTTGAGCGCTTGGGGCTGACGCGGGACAAGGCTGAAGAGGTGGTCGGCAAAGTGCTGGATGCCGAGGTGTTGTTGCGTGAGTTGGCGTCGCAATTCAGTCAGGCTTAACAGCAGCTGCAAGCTTCAACAAGTAGTCAGCTTCAAGCTTGCAGCTTATGGCTCATCGCTTGGAGCTGCGCTTACGCCCCAAATACTTGGTCAACCCCTGGAACCAGATCACCAGCGCCGGGTTACCCTTGATCTGGATCGACTTGTCTTGAATCCCCGTCATGAACGCCAGTTGCTTGTTCTTCGCCTGCATCGTGGCGAAGCCGTAGGCGGCATCTTTAAAGGCAATGGCAAACGCCGGCGCAGGGTGAACACCTGAGCGGCTGGTGATGCGCTGGTCTTTGACGATGAAGTGACGGGCAACCTTGCCGTCGAGGGTCTGCAGCTGGAAAGCCAGGTCTTTATCACCCAGCTGCTGCTGGAAGGCAGGATTGGTGCGGCTGGCTTTGCCCATCATCAGGCCCAGCACCCACAGCAGAAGACGAAATTTCATGCACACGGCCTCGGTGTAATTATTGAGTGGCCGCAGCAGTTTAACGATTTGCTAAGAGAACGCCACCGATCTTGCGCATTAGCGGAAGATCGGCTGGCGTTTGACGCTTATAGCAGCATGTTACTTAAACGTTTGGGCAAGGTACCGGGGCCCAGTCGGCCAGGTTTGGATCGCGGCAGGCGCCTTCCATCTGAGCCTTGCCAGCGCTGGCGACCTGCTTGCTTTCAGCTTGCTTGGCCTGAACGGCCTGGATGCTCTTCTCGGTGGTGACCGCTTCTTTAGGCACGACCGGCAATTTCTTCTTCTTCGCGACTTTTGGCGAACTCTTGCCTTTCTGGGCCGGAACGACCAGCGGCGCCACGTCGGCTTGGGCCACGGTGACTACGTCATTACGCTGCACGCCTACTTGCTGCAGGTCTTTCTCGTAGGCCTGGGTGTAATTGTTCAGGTCTTCGCTGGCTTTGCCGTTGACCGCGACGATCAGGTCATTGGACTCCTTCAGGCCCGAAACGATTTCCGCCAGGCGCTTGCGGCCTTCAGTCTCGTTGACGGTCTTGGCCTTGCGGTCGGCCACCAGCTTGGTGAATGCGCCCTGGTAGCACTGCTGCGAGGCTTTGGCATAGGCAGTGCTGCGGTCGATGTCGGACGCGCTTTTGTTGAAGTCGGTGGAGTAGGAAGCAATGCGTTGATTGTCATCGCTGATCTGCTTCTGACGCTCGGTGTAGTAACCCGCCGCGCCGCCAGCCAAGGCGCCGCCCGCAGCGCCAATCGCGGCGTTGCGGCCGCGCTTTTCCTTGTCGCCAGTGAAAGCCCCCAGCAGTGCACCGCCGGCCGCGCCGATGGCCGCGCCAGTGACGACCGACTTGGTCATGTCCGAATCAGTCGCGCGCAGGTGTTGCACCGGCTCGTAGCAGTTCGGGTAGTACTCGACCTTGGTGCTCGACGCGACCTTGGAGGCCGGCGACGTGGCACAACCGGTCAGCACTGTGCTGAAGCCGGCCGCGATCAGCAGCAAGTGACGTTTGGAAACCGCCTTACGGGAAAAAAACATAGATGTGTTCTCTTTTAAGTTTGAATTGCCCAGCACGGCCCACCGCCGCCTGAGTCCCTTCCAAGCTCGCCATACAGCCAGCGATCATCGCTGACCGCTCGCTGCGAGCAGTTCCTTCAAGATCGTTGCCGGGTCGGCCCGCTGTTGCTTGCGGTAGTTGCCAACATGACGAACGAACAGTGTTGCGCGCGTCACCAGGCTCTTGCCGAGCACAGGCTTGCGATCCAACTCTTCCTTGATCCGTTGAAACTGCGCCTGGATCACCGCATCGGTATAGCGCGTGCCGGTGGCCAGGTTGTCGATGTAGATCGCCACTGCGCCATCCAGCGCGCTGCGGCCGTTGGCAATCGCTATGTCAAACAGCTGCGCGCTGGCCTCGTCTTTGTTGTCGGTAGCCTGCTGGCGACTCTTCTGCAGATTGGCCAAGCGAATGTTGTAGTTGCTGATGGTTTCGGCCACCAACGCGGCGGACTGAATCAGGTTGCCCGCCGCTTCTTCGCGTTGCTGGGCGATCAGCGAGACGTTGCGCTTAAGCTCTTCGTTGACCAGCCCAAGCTCGGCTTGCAGCTTGGGATCGACGCTGGCAGCGATGATACTGTCCAGGCGTTTGGTCGGCTCCTGGGCGTCGTCGATGGCGTCAGTCAACGAAGCCAGGCGACCCTCCTTTTGCCACTGCGCGAACAGTTCCTTGTAGCGCGAACGCGGCGCCGCCAAGGCGCCAATCGCCACGCGGAAACCGGTGGTCTCGTTGCTTTGCTCGGTGCCGTCGGCCGCAAACAACGGGTACTCGCGGCGCATGCCGGTGAACAACGTGCCCTCGCCTTCCAAATAGTTGCCGCCCTTGACCACAAAGCCGCCGTAGGTGCCCTGACGGCGCCCGGCATGCACCAGCTGGAAGGATTCCTGGACCATTTCCGCCGCATTGCCGATCACGTCGAACAGGCCAATCGGGTTAGGCAATTTGGTGCCGATGGGCATCAGGCGTGCGGCCTGGCCAGTGCCGCCGGCGACCTGGTTGAACACGGCGTAATTGCCGAGCGGGCCGTCGCTTTCGCTGCCTTCGACACGGCGCGGAAACAGGCGCCCTTCAAGGTCCTGACGGCTCACGGCTTGGCCACCGCGCGCGGCGTATTCCCATTCCACTTCGGTGGGCAGGCGCACAAAGCCCAGCCCGCCATCCTCCGCTGACGAACCGCGCCCACTGACCGGCAGTAACTCGCGGTGGTATTTCATCAGCCAGGCGCTGTACACCGCCGAGAAGCGCTCGGCTTCAAAGCGCGACAGCTTCACCTTGGGCAAACGCCCGGCCATGCCGGTGGGCGCATCGCACGCAGGCGCCGGTTCGCCACTGGCCAGTGACTGCGCCTGGGCCATCACTTGGGCGTATTGGCGTGCAGTCACTTCGTACTTGCCGATGAAGTACAGCATGGGCTTGAGCGGGGTCTTGGCGTCAGTCTTCGGCATCAACGGCGCGATGACTTTGTTCCACCCTTTGGGCAAATCCTTGAGGGTGAACTGGCCGTTGATGAAGTCGCGGCGGTAACCGGAAATAAACGATTGCTTATAGCCCGCCTCGCCTTCGGCAAAGGGGTAGCCGAGGCTGATTTCGCGATCGTCCAGGGTGCCTTGAGCCAGCACATAGGCGTAGCGGAACACCATGTTGCCTTCACACGGTAGCGGCAGGCTCACGTCATCCGGCAACGGCTTGGGGTTGTCGAGTTTGTCACTCGCTTCATCAGCCCAGGCCATCGAGGCCAGGCTCAGCGCCACGGCGGCGCCCAGTAACTTATACATCTCTGATTCCTTCAGAAGCCTGGATACGCGCCACTCGCCAACCGCCACAAACCGCCGCCACGGCGCTTACGCCGAGCACAGCAGCCAGGGCCAGGCCGTAATGACGCGCCAGCAGGTGGCTGGCGTATTCGCCCGGCACCTGCACGAATAGTTGATTCAAAGCGGCCTCGGCCAGGCCATACAACCCGGCACTGAGCGCAGCAGCAAAACCTGCGCTGTACAGCGCCTGCACCACCACAAACACCAACAGCCCGCCCGTGGAGAACCCCAACAGGCGCAACACTGATAACTCTCGACGCTTGCGCGCCACGGCGGCCAACGCTGCGGCAAAGATCGCCGCAAACGCGCCCGCCAACGCCAGCCCGCAGATCACCCAGAATATGATCGACAGGTTGCGGCTTAACGACTGCACTTGCGCAATGGTCTGTGCCTGGGTCGACACCAACACATTCTGCCTCGCGAAATACACCCGCAGCGGCTCCACATCGGTGAGGTTGCGGGCATACAGGCGAAACGCGGGATACACGCGCTGTGCGCTCACACCCACCTCATCACCGGCCCAACCCAACCTCGGCACTGCACGACCATCGCGGTAATCTTCAACGGCTTCCAGCAAACTCAATTCAACAAACAAACCGTCACGGGCAAAGGCTTCCAGCGGCAATACCGCCAACACCTGCAAGCGCGTGCGCTGGGCTTCTACGCGTCCCGCCACTTGCCGTGCAAAGCGGGTCTCCAGCCAATCGCCAGGCCGCGCAGCGAGCTTCTCAGCCGCGGTGTGGCTCAGCACGATCTGATCCAGGCCCTTTGGCAACGGCAGACCGCCCAACAACGGATCACCCGCCGCGGTCGGCAGCATTTCCAGGCTCAGCTCGCCCACTTGCGCCGTCGCTGCAATCTGCCGCGTACGCGGCACGGCAAACGCCACGTCACTGCGCTGACTGAGTTGCTCGATAAATGCACTGCTGAATCGACCACCGCCCAACGGAATAATTTCGCGGGTGGCGGGGTCGGTCTGCAAACGTTCGGTCAAACTGCTAACCAGTCCAAATTTCAGGCCGAATAACACCAGCAACGGCGCGATCACCGCCACCAGCGCCAGCACCGAACAGGCCGACAGCCACGCATCGTTGCGGTAATCCTGCCAGGCCAGCGACGCCACCAGGCCGATGCGCATCAGCACGCCTCCCCAAGGGTGGCGGTGACGCCGCCGTCGGTCTCGCGACGGCAACTGATACGCCGCACCTGCAAGCCACTGGCGCGCGCCAAGGGTTCGTCATGGGTGGCAATCACACACGCTGAGCGATGTTCGCGAGCCTGGGCCAGCAACGCCTGCATCACGCGCTCGGCATTCAAGGGGTCGAGGGACGCCGTCGGCTCGTCCGCCAACACCAGTTGCGGTGCATGCGCCAGCGCACGGGCACAGCTGACGCGCTGGCGTTGGCCCACGGAGAGCGCCGCCGGTTTCTTGGCCAACTGGTCGCCGATTTCCAGCTGCTCGGCCAGACGCACCACGCTGCCGTCATCCTTCAACCCCAGCAGTTGCCGCGACAAGGCGATATTGCCGCGCACATCGAGAAAGCCCAGCAGGCCGCCGGTTTGCAGCACATAGCCCAAATGCTGACTACGCAGTGCGGCCAGCGTGGATTGCTGATCGCTGCGCCACAGCCCACGGATATCGTGCTGATTGAATTCAAACTGCCCGGCCTGATCCGGCGCCAACACCAGCGCCAACAGGTCCAGCAAAGTGCTTTTGCCACAGCCACTGGGCCCGACAATCGCCAATTGCTCGCCCGCACGCAGCGCCAGCGCCGGAATCACCAGGCTATAGCGCTGGCTACCGACGCCCCGGCTCTTGTGCACCGCGCTCAGGTTAAGCATCACGGTAGCGTCGACAACGGCACGCGGTACAACGCATCACCCGGTTCGGCATCACCGAAACGGACCCAGTTGGCCAGGTCATTGTGGAAGGTCTCGTAGAGGCGGATTTTCGAATCCAGCTCGTCGATAAAGTCTTCCTGCTCGGCCACGCTCAACGACAACCACAGGTCCTGGGTCATGCTCAGCGACTTGCTGCGGTACGGCAGGCCTTCGAGGTATTCGCCGAGGACGCCGCCGTCGGCCAGGTTGCCGCCCTTGCGCAAGGCTTGCGGGTCGCGGCTCATGTAAGCCGAGGCGCTGGCGATTTCCTGGAAGAAATCCTTGGGTGAGGTCTGGGTCTTGCGCGCCGCATCCACGATCAGTTTCAGCGACTGCTGCAGGTCGTTGAGCTGTAATTTAGTCAGCATCACGCACACCTGGAACGCCGGCAGCGCCGGGTTGGTAAGGTCGCGGTCGGCGGTCCATGCGCTGACCAGTTGCGGCGCCTGGCTTGCGGTCTTACGACCGAGAAAGTCCATGTGCATGGCATAGCCGACCGCTGCGGATTTGTCTGCCAGGGTTGGCGCAGAACTCAGCAACGGCACCGGCTGCGGCGTGTTGCTGCGCACCTGATGCACCAGGTTGGCGAACACCGTACCGATCTCGTCGACGCGCTCGCCCAACTTGCGCACGTCGCCACCCGGCACCGGCGTGTAAAGGTCGCCAATCTGCGGGTTGGCGTCGGCGGTGAGGATGCGGTACTGGCTTTCGGCGCCGGCGTGGGTTTTCTTGCCGGCGTCGGTGCGCAGGTGCAGGGCGTAGATCTTGATCTGCTTGCCCAGCGCGGCCTGGCGCACTTCCGCCTCGTTCATCTGGGTGGCGGCAAACGGGTCGTTCTTGCGCAGCGCACCAGCATCGGTGACCAGCAGGATAATGCGCCCGCCGTAACCGGACCAATCCATGCCGTCCACCGCCTGCATCACCCCGGCGAACGCGTCTTCGTTGAAGGAATGGCTGGACACGGTGGAAGCCTTGACCTGGCGCGCCATGTCGAGGAAGCGTTGCGGATCGCGCCCCTGGTCGAGGCTGATCAGCGTCTTGGCGACGTATTCCAGGCCAGGGGTTTTCTTGACGCTGCTGCGAAAACCCACCATGCCAAAACTGACACTGTCCAACTCGCCGCGCTCGCCGATGCGGGTTTGCAGTTCGTGCACCACATCGCGGATCTGGTCGATGTAGGGCTGCATCGACACGGTGGTGTCGACCACCAATACAACGGCCGTGCGGAAGGCGTCGGCATTCGCCTTGATCACAGGCGTGGCCGGTTTAACCGCGCTGGTGCCTGGGTCGATGGAGGCCACATTGAGCAACTGCACCAGCTGGCCGTTTTCGTCAAAGCTCTCTTTGGAGTCGAAGATCGGCAACAGGTAGAACTGGTTCTGCGGCACGGCGCTGGCAGTCGGTTCCAGCGCAAGGATTTGGCTATTGTCTTCGCTGTTTTTCTGCGCCTTGGCCAGCACGCCTTTGGCGGCGGCCGGGTCAGCCAAGAGCTTTTCGACTTCACTGGATTGACGCAGGAACATCACCGGTGCCCGGCCCGAGCGCTCGGTAAATTTCAGCACCAGGCTCTGCTTCCAGTCGCTGACCTGCGCGGCCGGCAACCATCCATCGCTGCGCCCATCGGTGGCCGCGCCGACGCGTACCCACGGGCTGCCGTCGATGTCTTTGCGCTGGTAAACGTAGAGTACGGAGAACGCCGGCAGCGCCTTTCCTGGCGCGCTGCCTGCGTGCGCCGAAAGCTTCGCACCGGGCTTGCTGAGCACGCGCTGGAACAGGGTCTTCTTACCCGCCATCAACAGCGGGCGCTGACCGCCATCCACTTCAGCGACTGGAGGTGGCGGTTGCGTCACCTTGGGCACCACCGCAGCAGGCGGTTTGGCCGGCTCATCGCTGCCGCTCAACCACCAATAACTGGCGCCACCAATGGCCAATGCAACCGCTACCGCAACAGCGGCCAGGGCCAACACCGGCCCACGGTGTTGCTCGGACACGGCCTTGTGTTGCGTCGGGGTCACCACAGGTTGGCGTACCACGGGTTGCGGCTGTGGTTTATCGGTCGGAATATCGATGGTGACCGGGGTCATACCCCCCAGATCAAAGCTCAGCGGGATCGGCAGCGGCCGCACCAGCGTGGCTTCCGGTGAATCCGCCGGCAGTTCGTCCAGCGCCAGCAACAGCGCGTCCGCATCCGGGAAGCGTTCCGCCGGGTCCTTGGCCAACAGCTTGCGCAGCACACCCTGATAACGGCCATGGTGCACCGGCAACTCCGGCAACGGCTCGGTCAGGTGTGCCAGTGCCGTAGAGAGCGCGTCGGGGCCGCTGTAAGGCAACTTGCCGACGAGGATTTCATACAGCACCACGCCCAGCGCATACAGGTCGGCGCGGCCGTCGATCTCCTGGCCCCGCGCCTGTTCCGGGCTCATATAGCTCGGCGTGCCCACGGCAAAACCGGCCTGGGTAAATTGAGTGCGGTCATCCAAAAACTTGGCGATACCGAAGTCGGACAGCACTGCCGTGCCATCGGCGCGAAACAGAATGTTCGCCGGCTTCACATCGCGGTGCACCAGGCCTTGAGCGTGGGCATAGCCCAGCGCCGAAGCGATCTGGCGGATCAGCGTCACGCCCTGCTCCGGCGTCAGGCCTGCGGCAATGCGCTCCTTGAGCGTGCCATTGGGCAGGTATTCCATCGCCATGTAATACAGCTCACCGACATTGCCGATGTCATGGATGGTCACGGTGTGCGGGTGCGACAAGCGCGCCAGGGTCTTGCCCTCGCGCAGGAAACGCTCGCAAAAGCTCGGGTCGGCGGCCAGCGCCGCCGCCATCACCTTCAACGCCACCTTGCGCTCCAGCGAACGCTGGGTCGCCAGGTACACGCTGGCCATGGCGCCTTCGCCGATCTCGCCTTCGATGTCATAACCCGGGATGACGATGTTCATGACGATACCTTCACGACGATGGCGGTGATGTTGTCCGGCGCGCCCCGGCTAAGCCCGAGGTGCACCAGGCTGCGCACGATTTCATCCGGCGTGTCATGGCTGAGGACTTCGCGGATTTCATGGTCTTCGACGGTCTTGTTCAGCCCATCGCTGCACAGCAGGTAGCTGTCGCCGGGGGCAATCAGCAGGTCAACCGCTGCCAGCTCCAGCTGGGCTTCCACACCCACCGCGCGGGTGACGATGTTGGCGCGCGGATGCGTGCGCGCATCGGCTTCGCTGAGCAAGCCGCTGTCTTGCAGGTCCTGCACGTAGCTGTGGTCGCGGGAAATGCCTTCAAGCACGCCGTCACGCAGGCGATACAAGCGGCTGTCACCGGCCCACAGGCACACGCCGCGCAAGCCTCGCGCCGCCAGCAACACCACAGTGCTGCCCATCATGGTCACGCCCCGGTTGGCGGTTTCTTCGCGCACGGCCGCGTTGATGCGGATCAGGTCATTGCGCAAGGCCGCGCAATATTCTTCAAGGGAACGGCCCAGCGCCACACCGCGCAGGCTGTCGATGATCAGGCTGCTGACATAATCCCCCGCCGCATGCCCGCCCATGCCGTCGGCAACTACCCAAAGGCGGTTTTCCAGCAGGTCCAGGCAGGCGTCTTCGTTGACCTGGCGGACCATGCCCACATGGCTTTTGCTCGCGGATTTGTACGTCGCGCCCATCTACACCACACCTTCTTGTCCGAGCAAAAACTGCGAAAAATCGCCAGCGGCAGGCAGGCCCTGACACCGCAATAAACCAGGGGAAATCCGTTGCGAACCACGGCCCCACCACAAACTCGCGCCTTCACAGGC
Organism: Pseudomonas sp. EA_65y_Pfl1_P113; assembly: GCF_963970525.1. NCBI lineage: Bacteria > Pseudomonadati > Pseudomonadota > Gammaproteobacteria > Pseudomonadales > Pseudomonadaceae > Pseudomonas > Pseudomonas sp. EA_65y_Pfl1_P113. The sequence continues at coordinate 142,181 of NZ_CAXAQM010000012.1, read as the reverse complement.
CTGTTCGGCGAGTGCGGTCATGCGCCCATGGGGCACGGTAGCGCTCACGCGCTGCAGGCCGGCGAAGCGGCTGTCCACTGCGCGCGGCTCAGTCGCCGGCAAGCCCAGGGTGTCGAGACCGTCATTGAAACGCTCAAAGGTGGCGCCGGCATCCAGGGTACTGAGCAACAGCTCTTCGGCCTGCTCGAACCAAGTGTCCGGCCCGCCCACGAGGGACGCTGGATTGGTGTCGTGATCAAGCAGCGCCACCACTGCCAGCGGGAAATACCGCCCGACCCGGTCAATGCTCGGCATCACCACACCCGCCGCCGCATCCGGCCCGCATACGCCCGGCGCCAATACAAAACGCCACAACGGGCTGACCAGGTACACATTGAGCCAATCACCGCCGAGGCTGCTCTGGCTGGCGAGCAAGCCTGCCGCCAGCCAGCTGTCCCACGGGCCGATAAAACTCTGGGGCAAGGCGCGGCTGACAAAGTCGCCGCGGCTGGCCAACTTGCCGTAGAAACCCAGCGTCGTCATAGCCGCTCCGGCAGGCTGAAGCCGCTGAGCACGCGGCTCTTGAACGGGTTGAAGGCGCTGTTGGCGCGCAACTCATAGGCGATGCTCGCGCCGTCGACCCGCAGGCGCAGGTTGAAACGGTCGGGCGAATTACCGGCGGTGAGGTCCGATTGCTGCAGCAAACGGAACCACGCCCATGGCCCGTCGAGGGTCACACCGGAGCGGCCACTGGCCGACGGCGGCATGATGGAAATACGCACCACACCAATGCTACCGGGGTTCGGCCATTGCATCGCAACCGGGCGGCTTGGGCCGTGGTCGTAGCTCAATTGCTGGCCGTCGAGGTCGAGCAGGAACTGGGTGATGGTCGGGTCCATCGACACGGGCTTGAGTTCGAAACGCACGACGGGCTGCGTGCCCCCCGATCTGAAGAACGCATCACGAATGGTCGCCGCACGTTGGAAGGTTTGCAGCACGCCCGGTGCAATCCCGAGTTTCTGCGCCGCGCCCGGCTGCCAGCGCCAGGTTTGCGTGGAGGTGTCGACGTAAGGCTGCAAGTATTTGCGGAAGTAGTTATCCATCACCCCGCCCACGCCGAAAAATTGGCCGAAGTCGTCCAAGGTGGCATCGCGGGCGCTGCCCGGCGACATCGGATAACGCCCAGCCAGGGACTGGCGATACACGTTGACCACTTCGCTGACCCACGCCGCGTTCAGCTGGTTACGCACCCCGCCCATCATGCTGTTGGTGGTGGAATTGACCACCGACTTGACCATGCCCTGCACCAGCGGCGGCTGGCGCTCGGCATTCAGGCTGACCCGCGTGGCCGCCGCCGCCGCCTGGTTCTTCGCCTCGCCCAGCAAGGCATCGCCGCTGGCGCCGACCATGGCGCTGACCTGCACATACAGCACGTTCATGTCAGTGAGCAGGCCGTCGATGGCCGCCGGTTCGCCTTCACTCTTGCTGACGATGCTGTTGAGTTCGGCAAAGTGCGCGGTCACTGGATCATCCGTAGCGGCGGGCGCATGGGTGGTCGGTTGTTCCTGGCCGAGCAGGCTACCCAGGCGTTCCTTGAGCTTGTCGACACCGCCTTCCACTGGCACGCCTTTGGCGGCCAACTGGCGTTCTTCGGCTTGCAGGTCGGTTTCCTTGGCGACCGCCACCAGCAGTTTTTTCAGCGGCGAGGTCGGGCCGGATATCACCCGCAATACGTCGGCCGCCTGGGCCACGCTGGTGATCGGCACAAAGTCGATGTCCGCCAGCAAGGCATCCCACTGGCGCTGGTAGTCCTGGAAATACAGGCGACGCACGTCAGCGGCGAGGCTCACTACGTTCTGCTGGTCGGCCTGCTCATGGCCCAGCACCCATTGCTCTTCGGCGAGGGTGCCGGTCTGGTTCAGGCTGCTCAGCAGGAACGCCTGGCGATAGCCTTTGGCGGTAAAGAACCCACTCAGCGGTTCGCCCAACGGCATGCCGCTTTTACGGCTGAACACCAGCGCCGCGTCACGGCCGGCGGCTTCGTTGATACGAAAATCCGGAATGCCTTCGGGCAGTTTCTGGCGTTTGACCCTGTCGTAGACGCGCTGGGCCACCGGCAGTTGTTGCAACTGGCGGCGCAGGTCATCAATCAAGCGTGGGTCAAGGCGCGCACTCGGCGGATGGCGCTCGAACAACGCCTGCAGGTGCCCGGCCAAGGCCTGGCGCTGATCGGCCGGCAGGTCGCGCGGCAGGTTGCGGTCCCAGTCAAGAGCGATCCAGGCTTTGATGAAGTCCGGGTCGTAATGCTCTGTGTCGGCGAGCATCAAATAGGCCTTGAGGCCTTCGTAGAGGAAGTCGGAACTACCGCCACCGTGCAGTTGTTCTTCAATACGCGTCACCAAGCGTGGTGCAAACACGGCGATCAACAGCTTGCGATAGACGCTGGCGGATTCGGCTTCGAGCATATCGCCCTGATACAGCCCCAGCCCTTCGGACCAGCTTGGCGAGTCGCCTGCCAGGTTCTTCACGGCGTTGAGCAACGGCAGCACGGCGAGCACTTCGCGCTGCGCCGGGCTCAGGTTCTGGACGGTCTGGCCCAGCGGCGCGACCTTTTGGTCAACCTGGGCGATATAAGCCTGGTTGGCGCGATAACTCACCCACCACAGGCTGCTGACCACCACTACCAACGCAACCGTGGCGGCGAGGACACCACGGGCAATCCACTTGCGCCGCCGCTCGACCTTGGGGTTCACCCCCACCAGGCCACGCTCGGCAAACGCAACGGCGGTGAAGAGTTTTTCGATGAAGTAACTGCGCCCGGTGCCGCTCTGGCGTGCCAGGTGCTGACGGTCCAGGTTCATGCTCTGGGCCATCGCGCCGATCAAGCGATCAATCGGGCTGCCTTCCTGGGTACCACTGGTGAAATACACACCGCGCAGCAACACACGCTCCTCAAAGGCATTGGGCTTGAACACGCCTTCGAGGAAGCTCTGCAGGCAATCCTTCAACGCGCCGAACTGCTGCGGGAAACCGTAGATCAGGTCGCGCCGCGCCGGGTCACGTTCCTGCTGCAGGCGTTCGACCAGGCGTTCGTTGAGGCGCTGTTCCAGGCCGGCGAATTCGCTCTGCAGGTGCGCCAGCGGGCTGTCACTGTTCTTGCCATCGTCCAGTGCAAAGGTCATGCCCCACACCTGGGCGCGGTCTTCCTTGCTCAGGTTGTCGAAGAACTCCATGAAGCCCGGCACCAGGTCGAGCTTGGTGAGCATCAGGTAGATCGGGAAACGTACGCCCAGTTGGGTGTACAGCTCCTGGATACGCAGGCGGATGGCCGCAGCGTGGGCGGCACGTTCCGCATCGGTGCCCAGTAGCAAGTCCGACAGGCTGATGGCGATAAAAGCGCCATCGATAGGCCGACGCGAGCGCTGCTTTTTCAGCAGGTCGAGGAAGCCCAGCCACGCAGCTTTATCCACCGTGGAGTTGCTGTCCTGGGTGGTGTAGCGCCCAGCGGTGTCGAGCAACACGGCCTGGTCGGTAAACCACCAGTCGCAGTTACGCGTACCGCCCACACCACGCACGGCACCGGCGCCCAACTGCGCGGCCAATGGGAAATGCAGCCCGGAATTGACCAGCGCGGTGGTCTTGCCCGACCCCGGTGGGCCGATGATCACGTACCACGGCAGCTCGTAAAGATTGCGACGCTCATCGCCACCGAGCTTGGCCTTTTTCAGCAGCGTCAGCGCTTCGTCCATGCGCTGGCGCAAGGTGGTGAGTTCTTCGGCCGTGGCGACGCTGTTGGGGTCGGCCGGGGTTTCGGCGGCCAGGCTGCGCATCACTTCGGCGGCCTGGCGGCGGGCCTGGATGATGCGGAACATGCGGTAGGCGATCCACACCGCAAACACCAGGATGATCAGCGCCCAACGGCGCCCTTCCGGCACCAGCACGTCGAGCAACGGCCCGACAAACCAGATGATCAAACTCAGGGCGATCAGGCCCAGCACGGGGATCACCCAGCGAATCATGAAACTGAAAAACGCCTTCACTCGACGCCCTCCGCCAATACGGTTATTTCAACCCGACGATTACGGGCGCGGCCTTCGGCTGTAGCGTTGGTGGCTACCGGCTCGGTGTCGCTTCGGCCTTCGGCGCTGAAGCGATCCGACTGGCCGGTCTTGGCCGCGAGGATCTCCAGCACTGACTTGGCCCGTGCCTCGGACAACGCCCAGTTGGACGGAAAGCGCAGCGTGGCAATCGGGCGGTTGTCGCTGTGCCCGGTGACGCGCACCTGGCCCTTGACCTTGCGGATGGCGTCGGCGATGCGCAGCATCAGCGGCTGGTAGTCATCCACGATGCTCGAGCTGGCGGATGCAAACAGTTCATCACCACGGATGGTCACCACAGAACGGTCGACGGCATCTTCAACGGCAACGCGGCCGGCCTTGATGTCCTCCACCAGGAAGCCAGCCAGGCGCGGGCGTTCGATCACCTTCGGCTGTGCCACCGGACGGTCGATGGCCTGCACCGGAATTTCGCCCAGTGCATGGATATTCTTGAACACCGGCTCGGCATCCGAAGCGAGCTTGAGGCGCAGGCCAAACAGCAACGCCAGCAACAACGCGACGCCGATGGCCACGGCGATCCACGGCGGCATGAATTGCGCCAGGCGATCCCGCGCCACGGTCACGCCGCGCCAGTGCGGCGACAGCTCGCGCTCATGTTCGCCGCGCGCGCTGCGGATAGCGGCGGCCGTGCGTTCGCGCAGGGTTTCCAAATGGCTGCGACCGTCGTTCATCACGCGGTAGCGGCCTTCGAAACCCAGGCACATGCACAGGTATAACAGCTCCAGCAGATACAGGCGTTCCCGCGGGCTTTGCAGGCAGTGATCAAGCAACTGGAAGACTTTTTCCCCGCCCCAGGCTTCTTTATGCACGGTGATCAACAGGCTTTGCTTGCCCCAATCACTGGTGCTGCCCCAAGGCGTGCTCAACACCGCTTCATCAAGGGCGGTGCACAGCGCGTAACGCGCCAACAGCACTTCATTGCGGGCGATGCCGGCCGCTTCTGCGCGCTCTTCGAACTGGCGCAGGTAGGCCAGCAACTGCGCGCGCAGGCTGGCCGGCGCCGGGTGGGCGATGGTGTTGCGCAGGCGCGTCAGCAAGGCGAGCAACGGGCCGGCGGCACTTTCCAGCGGGTTGAGGCCCTGGCTCTTGCCAGTGAGCATCGGCGCGGCCGGCATCGCCAGCGGCGAGGGTTCAGCACGCACAGGTTCCGGCGCGCGGCCACCGGGGCGCGGCATGAACTGGGTGCGGTCATCATCATTGGGATGCATCGCGGATTATCCTCGGATCGCCCAGAAGGCCAGGTTCAAGCCCGGGAACTGCCCGGCGATGTGGAAAGCGAAACCGCCGGAATTACTCAGTTGTTGCCAATGCTCGCTGCCACGATCCAGCTCGTAATACGTCGAGCCTGCGTGGTACGGCAGTTGGCGAGGCGCCACCGGCAACGGCAGCAGGCCAATGCCCGGCAGTTGCAGGTTGACCATGTCGCGGATGTGTTCCACCGAACCGACTTTGCTCTGCTGGCCGAAGCGCGCGCGCAGGGTTTCGCCGGGCACATCGGCGCGCACCACAAGAATGAAGCTGGCGCTGTCGATCAGGGTTTTGTCGGCCAGCATCGCCACGTGGATGCCATAGGCTTTCTCCACAATCGGGATCGGCGTGGCTTTGCTGTCGATCAGCATCGACAGCGCTTCACGCAGCGCGGCCATCACCGGGGCGAAGCTCAGCACCAGGTCGTCGTGCTGGTAGTGCGGGTATTCCTGAGGGCGGCGGCCCGAGGTCGAGAACGTCGAAAACTCGCCGGCCAGGCTCACCAATTCACTGAAGAAGCGTTCAGGGTGCAGCGGGCTCAACTGGCTCAAATGCTGGATCAGCGGTTGGGCACGGTTGACCAATTGCAGCAGCATGAAATCGGCAATCTCCGACGCACCACCCGCGCCCGAGGCAACTACGCGGCCGGCCAAGGCTTCGCCGCGCTGGTGCAGCAGGCCGAGCAGTTCGCTGCGAAACGCCGTCAGCGGCTTGCTTGCGGCCACGTCCAGTACGGGCGGGATGTAGGTGTCGTCGAGCACCAGCGCGCGGTCGGCGCGTTTTTCCTTAATGCGCACCAGGCCGATAGCGGCGTAATCGCTGATGCCATCCTGGGCGGTCAACAGGCGCAGGGCGCGAGAGCCGACGGCCACTGGCGCACGGTTTTCAAAGGGGGCGTTGTCGTCACGTACTTCACGCACCTGGCTCACATAACGCGCGGCTTCCAGGGCCTCGCCTTCGTCCACGGTATCGCGGGCGCCCGCGCGCTTGAGCGGCAAGGCCAGGTACACCAGGCCGTCGCGCAGGTTGTCGTCAATATTCAGCGGGCTTGGCGCGAGGTCATCATGGGGAATGTTGAAGGGCGTACCGTCGGGCAACAGGCCGCGCGCAGAGACGATTGCCAGCTTGCCCTGGGCCAGCAGGCCCTGGTCGATCAGCAACTCGGAAAAACCCCAGGCGCCCGCGGACAACGGGCGGCTGCGGGCGTCGATCAGGTTTTCCAGGTAACGGTCATGCTGTTGGAAGTGCTGCGTTCCGATGAACATGCCTTCCGACCAGACCACGCGATTGTTCCAGGACATGGGAGCTCCGATTGCTTCTTATTGGGCAGGGCTGGATGGTGAGACCACGAGGTCGGCGCGCACGGCGCGTACATCGAGGCTGATCTGGTATTCGGTGTATTGGCGCGCGGGCACTTTGATCACTGTGCGCCATTGCGCGCGGTCCAACTCTCGATAGCCCACCAACAGCCCGATCTGGCGCGTGGACGGGTCGAGGTCGCGCTGAATGCTCAGTTGCTCGCCGGGCTGCACCGTCACTTCGTCCTGGTCCAACAGGTCCAGGCCGAGGGTGGATTGCGCGCGGTCAGCCAAGGCGAAGTAATCGGCGCGTGCAAAGGTGGCGGCGTTTTTCAGCTCGAAAATACGCACCCGCACCGGAGCAGCCTGGCCGCTGGCGCCGGGGTTAAGCCCGTTGATCGCGTGGAAGTGCAGCTCGACAGCAGCTGTATCGGCCTCTGCTTCTGCCACCGCTTCGGGTTTCGCGGCGTCTTTGGCACACGCCGTCAGCAGTAGCACGGTGGCGACTGCGAGTAAAAACCTGGGAATCATCCTGCGTCCTCAATGACGTACTTAGCTATCCGTTAATTCATGTGTTGCGGCGCGGGTTTAGCGACGCTGTCGTGCGCTGTGTTCTTCGTAGGCCCGGCTGAATTCGCGGCCGAACAGGTCCTGGAAATCTTCCTGGGCCTCGCGGGAAATATTGCTGTAGAGCTCGGTGAACTGCTGCCAGTACTGGGCCTGGCGCGAGCCGTTGAAAATGCTCGACAACCCGCCGGGCTTGCCCATGCGTTCTTCCAATTGCGCCGGCTCGAAACGGCTGAGCAGGTGCTTGATCGCCGCTTCCAGGCCGGCCATCACCGCCAACTGGTGGGCGCGCAGATCGTTGAAACTGTCGCGCACGGCGAGGTCCGGCGCCATAAACGCTTGGTTTCCGTGGCGTAGCAAAAGCAGTAACGCTTCGTCGGCATTCGGGGCGAATTTCAACGGATTGTTTTCAGCAGGCTGGATCATCGTCTGCTGCATGCGGAACTCGCCCTTGAGGCTGGCGCGGGCACGCAACACGTCGATCAGGCCCTCGACCATCAGGCGGTAGCTGCGGCCGATGCTTTCCATCTGGGCTTGCGCTTGGGCCTTGTCGAGGCGTAGCTGATCGAGACCAGCGCCGCGCAGGAAGGCTTGCAGGAGGTCGGGCTGCTGCTGGGTATCGGCCACAGGGACCGGGGGCTCGACCACAGGTGGCGGTTGGATCACCGGAGCAGGTGGTGGAGGCGGTGGTGGTGCACTGGCCACTGACGTCGGCGCCGGCGCGTCGCCGAACAGGTCCCAATCCTCGGGAATCACCGAGCCCGACAACCCAGGCGTTTCAACCACAGGCGCGGGCACGGCGACGGGCGTCGGCGGGCGGAAGTCATGTTGTTCAGAAGGCACGTGATCCGCCACGGTCGGCGGCGGCACGGCGGAGGGGCTAAGGAAGTCGAACAGGTCCGGCAGGGTGTCCATCGACGAGGCGCCCTGGAACTGGGGTGCAATCGAGGGTGTTGGGATTGGCGTGGGTGTGCTCACCACGGCGCCCATCAGCGCTTCAAAGCTATTCGGTGAGTCACCGGCAAACGGCTGGCTATCGACGGCCTGCACGTTGAAATCGATACGCGCCTGGATCTCGTAATCGCCGATACGGATCAACTCACCATCTTGCAGCGGCTCGCTGTTACCCCGACGCATACGAACGCCCGCTTTAACCAACTCCACACCATTAGTGCTGTTATCGGTTAGGTAGTAACGGCCGTCTTTGTATTGAATAACGCAGTGTTGCGAGGAAACCAGCCGCTCAGGGTCAGGCAATATCCAGTCATTCTCAGAGCTGCGGCCGATAGCCAGCGCACCCTGATTCATGGACTTTTCGGAGCATTGCCCAGGGGTAATCTTGTGATAACTAGTGATAGTCAAACACAGCGACATCTTGCCTCCTTGCTGATACTTCACTCGCGGTCGATTCCCGGAACTGCGCCGCCGGGATATCCCCATCAGGTCGAACAATCGACCCTCTAAAACCTGCCAATGCCAGCATGATCGCTGATCTTAACTGGGTTCTATGACAAAAATTCTGCCCCGGTGCATCACTCGACCCACCAGTCGCGCAGGTTGTTAAGCACCGCACATCTGTCACAGAGGGCGAATAGCTTACCTTGACAAGGCATAACTACTACACCAAAAATGCACAACTTCTTGAACACCAGTAATGGCACATTAATGGCATTGCGCCTATATGACCAAGAAAACATGCAAAGTTCCTCGCACAACTAATGCATGAATTGCCCGCCATCTAACGGGCTGATAGGGAGATCGATTTCAGTGGATGTGCCGTTGCTGCTCACCGCCGTTTCTGCCACTTCGCCGTGTGGCGAAGACATGGAATATGACGCGCAATTTTTGCAATTGGAGCGTGATGCCAAGGGCCAACCCGAGCGCAGCATGGGCGACTCGATCCTGCCCGCTGAACCGCCGGAATGGCGCAGCATCCAGCAGCAAAGCCTCGACTTGCTGGCGCGCAGCAAAGACCTGCGCATCACCCATTTCCTGCTGCAAAGCTCCCTTGCCCTGCAGGGCGTGGCTGGCTTAGCCGAAGCCCTGACACTGATCAACGCGTTGCTGCGCGACTACTGGGCCGACCTGCACCCGCGCCTGGATGCCGACGACGATAACGATCCCACCGTACGCATCAACGCCCTCACCGGCTTGACCTGTGACACGAACACTCGCCTGCTGCGCGAAAGCATCCTCACGCGCTCACGCACTTTCGGCCCGGTGAGCCTGCGCGCCGCGCTCAACGCCAGCGGCCTGCTGAGTTTCGCCGATGAACAACTCGGCGCCCAGCAACTCAACGCCGCGTTCCTCGACAGCGACCCCGAGCAACTGCAAGCCACCCGCGACGCCCTGAGTACAGCCCGCGCGGCCTGCGAAGCCATCGAACAGCACGTCAATGATCAGGTCGGTTCCGCCCAGGGCGTGGACCTCAGTGCCTTGAAACAACCGCTTAAACAGGCGTTGCAGATACTCAATCAAGCGGTGCCCGGCACCGACAGCAGCAGCGAACCCGAGGCCGTCAGTGACGATAATGCCCCCTCGGTCGACTTCGCCGCCGCCCCCGCAGCACCGCGCCCCGCTGGCGATATCGCCAATCGCGACGACGTGTTGCGCAGCCTCGACAAGATCCTTGCGTACTACACCCGGCACGAGCCTTCGAGCCCGCTGCCGGTGCTGTTGAACCGCGCGAAGAATCTGGTGCACGCCGACTTCGCGGCCATCGTGCGCAATCTGATTCCCGACGGCATGTCCCAATTTGAAAACCTGCGCGGCCCGGACGGCGAGTAAGTCGCCCGGCAGTCCAGTAACAACACCGTCGCTCAAGCGACCAGGAGCAGCAACGTGGCGAAGCAAAGTTCTCAGAAATTCATCGCGCGCAACCGCGCGCCTCGAGTGCAGATCGAGTACGACGTCGAGCTTTACGGCGCCGAGAAAAAGGTCCAGCTGCCCTTCGTAATGGGTGTGATGGCCGACCTCGCCGGCAAGCCTGCCGAGCCCTTGGCGGCGGTGGCTGACCGCAAGTTCCTTGAAGTGGACGTCGACAACTTTGACTCGCGCCTCAAGGCCATGCAGCCGCGCGTGGCCTTCCACGTACCGAACGAGCTGACCGGCGAAGGCAACCTGAGCCTGGACATCACCTTCGAAAGCATGGACGACTTCAGCCCGGCTGCTGTGGCGCGCAAAGTCGATTCGCTGAACCAACTGCTTGAAGCCCGCACCCAGCTGGCCAACCTGCTGACCTACATGGACGGCAAGACCGGCGCTGAAGAAATCATCATGAAGGCGATCAAGGACCCGGCATTGCTTCAGGCACTTGCCAGCGCGCCTAAGCCTGCAGGGGACCAGTAATCATGACTGACAATACCGCCCGCGAAGGCTCCCAGATCCTGGGTGCCACCGAAGAAGCCAGCGAGTTCGCGAACCTGCTGCTGCAAGAGTTCAAGCCAAAGACCGAGCGTGCCCGCGAAGCCGTCGAAACGGCCGTGCGCACCCTGGCCGAACAGGCTCTGGCGCAAACCGACCTGGTGTCCAATGACGCGATCAAGTCGATCGAATCGATCATCGCCGCTATCGACGCCAAGCTGACCGCCCAGGTCAACCAGGTCATCCATCACCCGGATTTCCAGCAGCTGGAAAGCGCCTGGCGTGGCCTGCATTACCTGGTCAACAACACCGAGAGCGATGAGCAGCTGAAGATCCGCGTGCTCAACATCTCCAAGCCGGACCTGCACAAGACCCTGAAGAAATTCAAGGGTACCGCGTGGGACCAGAGCCCGATCTTCAAGAAGATGTACGAAGAAGAATACGGCCAGTTCGGCGGCGAACCGTACGGTTGCCTGGTGGGCGACTACTACTTCGACCAGTCGCCTCCCGACGTAGAGCTGCTGGGCGAGCTGTCGAAAGTCTGCGCCGCCATGCACTCCCCGTTCATCGCTGCGGCCTCGCCGACCGTGATGGGCATGGGCTCGTGGCAGGAGCTGTCGAACCCGCGCGACCTGACCAAGATCTTCACCACCCCGGAATACGCGGGCTGGCGCTCGCTGCGTGAATCGGAAGACTCGCGCTACATCGGCCTGACCATGCCGCGCTTCCTGGCACGCCTGCCGTACGGCGCCAAGACCGACCCGGTGGAAGCCTTCGCTTTCGAAGAAAACACCGACGGTGCCGACAGCTCCAAGTACACCTGGGCCAACGCCGCGTACGCGATGGCGGTGAACATCAACCGTTCGTTCAAACACTACGGCTGGTGCTCGCGCATCCGTGGCATCGAGTCCGGCGGCGAAGTGGAAAACCTGCCGGCCCACACGTTCCCGACCGATGACGGTGGCGTGGACATGAAGTGCCCAACCGAAATCGCCATCAGCGACCGCCGTGAAGCGGAACTGGCGAAGAACGGTTTCATGCCGCTGCTGCACAAGAAAAACACCGACTTCGCCGCGTTCATTGGTGCGCAGTCGTTGCAGAAACCGGCCGAATACGACGACCCGGACGCCACCGCCAACGCCAACCTGGCGGCGCGCCTGCCGTACCTGTTCGCCACCTGCCGTTTCGCTCACTACTTGAAGTGCATCGTGCGCGACAAGATCGGTTCCTTCAAAGAGAAGGACGAAATGCAGCGCTGGTTGCAGGACTGGATCCTCAACTACGTAGACGGTGACCCGGCGCACTCCACCGAAACCACCAAGGCCCAGCACCCATTGGCTGCCGCCGAAGTGATCGTGGAAGAAGTGGAAGGCAACCCGGGGTACTACAACTCCAAGTTCTACCTGCGCCCGCACTACCAGCTCGAAGGGCTGACCGTGTCGCTGCGCCTGGTATCGAAGCTGCCTTCGGCAAAAAGTGCCTAAGTAACTCGCTCGTTCCCACGCTCCGCGTGGGAACGATCACCCACTTCAGTGGCCCGTGCCACATAGGGAGAAAACATGGCTGTTGATATTTTCATCAAAATCGGCGACATCAAGGGCGAGTCCATGGACAAGGCCCACAAGGACGAAATCGACGTACTGAACTGGAGCTGGGGCATGGCCCAGTCCGGCAACATGCACGTTGGCGGTGGCGGCGGCGCGGGCAAGGTGAATATCCAGGACCTGTCGCTGACCAAGTACGTCGACAAGGCTTCGCCGAACCTGATGATGCACTGCGCCAGCGGCAAGCACATCGACAAGGTCAAGCTGACCGTGCGCAAGGCCGGTGGCGAAAGCCAAGTCGAGTACATGGTAATCAACCTGGAAGAAGTGCTGGTCACGTCCCTGAGCACCGGCGGTTCGGGCACCGATGATCGCCTGACCGAAAACGTCACCCTGAACTTCGCCCAGGTGATGGTCGACTACCAGCCGCAGAAAGCCGACGGCACCAAAGACGGCGGTCCGATCAAGTTTGGCTGGAATATCCGTTCCAACACTAAGCGCTGATCCGATACACCTCTGGCGCCACGCGCCGGAGGTTTGGTGCTTGCTCGCATTCGACCTTTTCCTCTTCGGTATCTGAGTCATGGCCAAACCTTCGTTCATCAATTTGTGGAAAGCGTATTCCGATCTTCTGGTTACGCATCCAAAAGCAGACCCTTGCAATGGTCCCTGGGCCAATCAATGCGCTATCCGCATGAGCCTGGTGCTCAACGCCGAGCTGACCATCAAGGTCAACAAATCTACCTATACCGAGCCCAAGTGTGCCCATGAACACGCCAGGGGTGCCGAGTCGTTGGCTAATTGGCTGTGGAAAAGGCATCTGGGACGACCGGCCATTTTGGGTAACACCGCCGAAGACCGTCGCACGCTGATGGGCAAAACCGGGCTCATCTTTTTCAAGGATTGTTTCCAGCAATCAGGCGAGTCCCTGGATAACCGTACCGGCGACCATATTGATCTATGGAACCGAGGAATAACCCAAACTGGCGATCTCTTTTTCCGCTCCAGAGCTGTCTGGTTTTGGGAGCTCACATAATGAAAAAACCACTACTCACCCTCTGCCTGACCATGAATTTGATCAGTCTGAGCGCTTGCGCCGAACATGCCGAGAATCCAGCGACCGAGGCCGTCTTCGTCGGGCAACAGCTCAAGCTGATTGATGAACAGGGCCAATGCACGCTGGTCAAGCCAGACCAAAACCACATAAAGCTGGACATGGCGTGGCCTTGCAGCTTCAGCCTGGATAGACAGCAAAAACTGCGCGTAGAGACCTTCAACGACATTCCGATTTTTGCGGTCTGGCACAGCGAGCACATGCCTGCGCCGAGCCGCGACTGCCTCAGCAAGATGCAAGCTATTCGTCAGTCTCAAGGGCTGTTTGAAGCGGCCCCCGTTAGTACATTTGCATCCTGCGGCTCGGGTGGCGACCAAAAAATGTATGTGGCGCCCTTTACGTGGTAACCGAAATCGCCACCCGCGACCGTCTGCAACCATCCCTGCTGGACCGGTTGACCGACGATGACCCAACCAACCCCAAGGAAAGCGCCGACAAACGCGTGCTGTCCCTGACCCAATTAAAAGCCTCGGTTCTGCGCGACCTGGCGTGGCTGCTCAACACCACGTCGTTGCTGGATGCCGACGCCACGCTGCACACCCCGGCCGGTACCTCGGTGGTCAATTACGGCCTGCCGGCGCTCGCGGGCAACAGCGTTTCCAGCGTGGACATCAAGGCGCTTGAAGCCCTGATCTACCAGGCCATTGCCACTTTTGAGCCACGCATTTTGCGCCACACCCTGCGCGTCAAAGCCCGCGTCGGCCATGGCGAGATGAACCACAATGCGCTGAGTTTCGAGATCGAAGGCGACCTGTGGGCGCAGCCGGTGCCGTTGCGCCTGTTGCTGCAAACCGACCTGGACCTGGAGTCTGGCCACGTACGTGTGGTCAACGCCGACCAGCGGAGACGCCCATGAACCCGCGCCTGCTGGAGCTGTACAATCAGGAACTGCACCACGTGCGCGAAAGCGCCGCCGAGTTCGCCAAGGAATACCCGAAGATCGCCAGTCGGCTGACCCTGTCCGGTATGGACTGCGCCGACCCGTACGTCGAACGTTTGCTCGAAGGTTTTGCCTACCTCACGGCCCGCGTGCAGCTCAAGCTCGACGCCGAATACCCGACCTTCACCCACAACCTGCTGGAAATCGCCTACCCGCACTACCTGGCACCGACGCCGTCGATGACCGTGGTGCAATTGCAGACCGACCCGGACGAAGGCTCGCTGGCCAGCGGTTTCCCCCTGCCCCGCGACACGGTATTGCGTGCCGCGCTGGGCCGTGAAACCCAGACTTGCTGCGAGTACCGCACCGCCCACCCGGTGACGTTGTGGCCGTTGCAGGTGAGCAACGCCGAGTACTTCGGCAACCCCGCCGCCGTGCTCGGGCGCCTGGTTGCAAGCGAGCCGAAGGCCAAAGCGGGTTTGCGCCTGACTCTGCGCACCGGCGCCGAGTTGCCGTTCAACAGCCTCGACCTGGATAACCTGCCGCTGTACCTCAGTGGTGCCGATGAGCAACCGTTTCGCCTTTACGAACAGCTGCTGGGCAACGCCTGCGCGGTGTTCGCGCGCAAACCCGGCGGCGATTGGGTCGAGCGCCTGCCGCCAGACGCGCTGCGTTCCCGTGGTTTTGACGATGCCGACGCGGCCATGCCGGTGGTTGCACGCGCGTTCCAGGGCTATCGCCTGCTGCAGGAATACTTCGCCCTGCCCCATCGTTTCCTGTTCGTCGAATTCGCCGAGCTGAGCCGTGCGGTCAAGCGCTGCGACGGTCAGGAGCTGGAACTGATCGTGCTGTTTGATCGCCACGAGCCGAGCCTGGAAGGCAGCGTCGGCCCGGCGCAGTTCCTGCCGTTCTGCACCCCGGCGATCAACCTGTTCCCGAAACGTGTGGACCGTATTCACCTGTCTGACCGCGTCAACGAACACCATGTGATCGCTGACCGCACGCGGCCGATGGATTTCGAGATTCACTCCTTGAGCAGCATCACCGGCCACGGCACCGGGCCGGAGCAGCCGTTTTTGCCGTTCTACGCGGTACGCGATCCATCCCGCTACGGCCGCGACCAGGCCTATTACACGGTGCGCCGTGAGCCGCGAGTGCTGTCCAGCGACCAGCGCCGCAACGGCCCGCGCTCCACTTACGTGGGCAGCGAAACCTTTGTCAGCCTGGTGGACAGCCGGCAGTCGCCCTACCGCCATGACCTGCGCCAACTCGGCGTGACGGCGCTGTGCACCAACCGCGATCTGCCTTTGTTCATGACCGTGGGCAATGGCAAGACCGACTTTACCTTGGCCGACAGCGCGCCAGTATTGGCCGTGCGGTGTGTGGCTGGCCCAAGCCGCCCGCGCCCCAGCCACGCCCACGATGCCAAGGCCTGGCGCCTGATCAGTCAGTTGTCGCTCAATTACCTCTCGCTGAGCGAACAGGGCCAAGGCGCCGGCGCCTTGCGCGAACTGCTGCGCCTGTATGGCGACAGCAACGACGCCGCCCTGCAATTGCAGATCGAAGGCCTGCGCGAAGTCAGCAGCAAAGCCGTGACCCGACGCCTGCCGATGCCCGGCCCGATTGTGTTTGGGCGTGGCCTGGAAATCACCCTGGAATTTGATGAAAACGCGTTTCGCGGCACCGGCGTGTTCCTGCTCGGTGCAGTACTGGAACGCTTCCTGGCACGCTACGTGTCGATCAACAGTTTTACCGAGACGGTGATCCGTACCACCGAACGCGGCGAGATCATGCGATGGAAAGCCAAGCCCGGACGTCGTCCGACCCTGTGAGTACCCTGGATGCGATGCATCAGGAGCCCTGGGAATACGATTTCTTCCAGGCGCTGCGGCGTATCGAGTGTGAATCGCCCGAGCTGCCGCGTCTGGGCCATTCCCTGCGCCTGGCGGATGACCCGCTGCGCCTGGGCCAGCAGGCCGATTGCACCTTCGCCCCGGCCACATTGGCCTCGGTCGATCCGGGTGGCGATGGCAAACCGGCGCGACTCGAGCAGTTCTTCTTTGGCCTCGGCGGCCCCAACGGCCCGCTGCCGCTGCATATCACCGAATACGTGCGCGAGCGCCAGCGCAACAACGCCGACAGCACCAGCAAGCAATTCCTGGATGTGTTCCACCATCGCCTGCTGAGCCTGTTTTACCGGGCCTGGGCGGAGGCACGGCCGACGGTCAGCCACGACCGTCCAGACGATGATTACTGGTCTGCACGCCTGGCGGCTTTGAGCGGGCGCGGTATGCCGAGCCTGCTCAATCAGGGACTCATCCCTGATACGGCGAAGCTGCATTACAGCGGCCACCTGTCGGCGCAAACCCGTTACCCGGACGGTTTGAAGGCGATCCTCGGCGAGTATTTCGGCCTGCCGGTGGAGATAGAAGAATACGTCGGCCAATGGCTGGAACTGCCCGAGCGCAGCCGCGTGGGCGTGAGCGCCCACAGGCTGGGTGTGGACTTTTGCCTGGGCAGCTTCGTGTGGGACCGCCAGCACAAATTCCGTATCCGCCTGGGGCCGCTCAAGCTGGATGACTACATGGGCATGCTGCCCGGCCATCAGCCGTTCAACGAGCTGGTGGCGTGGGTGGCCGAGTACCTGGGCCATGAATTGGACTGGGACCTGAACCTGGTTTTGCAACAACCCGAAGTCCCGGCGCTACAACTCAACGGCCAGTTCCGCCTGGGCTTCAACACCTGGCTCGGTCGCCCTGCGCACGACGCCAACGACCTAATCCTGGCCCGGCATTACGCCGATCAGGCCACCACCTCAAGGAATCCAGAGCATGGGTGAAATCAGTCGCGCCGCACTGTTCGGCAAACTCAACAGCGTGGCCTACAAGGCCATCGAAGCCGCCACCGTGTTCTGCAAGCTGCGGGGCAACCCGTATGTGGAACTGGCTCACTGGTTTCACCAATTGCTGCAACTGCAGGACTCGGACCTGCACCGCATCATCCGCCAGTTCAACGTTGAACCGGCGCGCCTGGCCCGTGACCTGACCGAAGCCCTGGACCGCCTACCGCGTGGCTCGACCTCGATCACTGACTTGTCGTCCCATGTGGAAGAAGCCGTGGAGCGCGGCTGGGTCTACGGCAGCCTGATGTTTGGCGAAAGCCAGGTGCGTACCGGTTACCTGGTGCTGGGTATTTTGAAGACGCCGAGCCTGCGTCATGCGTTGCTGAGCCTATCGTCGGAGTTCGACAAGATCAAAGCCGAAGCCCTGAGCGAGCGTTTTGATGAATACGTCGGCGACTCGCCGGAGAATGCCCTGAGCGCCAGCGATGGCTTCAATGCCGGCGCCGTGCCGGGCGAAGCCAGCGGTGCGATGGCGCCGAGCGCGATGGGCAAGCAGGAAGCGCTCAAACGCTTCACGGTCGACCTGACCGAGCAGGCACGCAGCGGCAAGCTTGACCCTATCGTGGGGCGTGACGAAGAGATCCGCCAACTGGTCGACATCCTGATGCGCCGCCGTCAGAACAACCCAATCCTTACTGGCGAAGCCGGCGTGGGCAAGACCGCCGTGGTCGAAGGTTTCGCCCTGCGTATCGTCGCCGGCGACGTACCGCCTGCACTCAAAGACGTGGAACTGCGCAGCCTCGACGTGGGCCTGCTGCAAGCCGGCGCCAGCATGAAAGGCGAGTTCGAACAGCGCCTGCGCCAGGTCATCGAAGACGTCCAGGCGTCGCCCAAGCCGATCATCCTGTTTATCGACGAAGCCCACACGCTGGTGGGTGCCGGTGGTGCTGCAGGCACTGGCGATGCGGCCAACCTGCTCAAGCCCGCCCTTGCCCGTGGCACCTTGCGTACCGTGGCCGCCACGACTTGGGCCGAGTACAAAAAGCACATCGAGAAAGACCCAGCCCTGACCCGCCGCTTCCAGGTAGTACAGGTTGCCGAGCCGTCGGAAGACAAGGCGCTGCTAATGATGCGTGGCGTGGCTTCGACCATGGAGAAACACCATCAGGTGCAGATCCTCGATGAGGCGCTGGAAGCCTCGGTCAAGCTGTCCCACCGCTACATCCCGGCGCGTCAGTTGCCGGACAAATCCGTGAGCCTGCTGGACACCGCCTGCGCCCGCGTCGCCATCAGCCTGCACGCGGTGCCGGCGGAAGTGGACGACAGCCGCCGTCGCATCGAAGCGCTGGAAACCGAGCTGCAAATCATCGCCCGCGAGCATGCCATCGGCATCGCCATTGGCGCGCGCCAGAGCAACAGCGAAGCCTTGCTGGCCGCAGAACGCGAACGTCTTGCGACCCTGGAAGGCCGCTGGGCCGAAGAGAGAACCCTGGTGGATGAACTCCTCGCCACCCGTGCAACCCTGCGCGAGAAAGCCGGCGCCGTAGACAGTGGCGACGACGCCTTGCGCGAGCAACTGGTCGACCTGCAACAGCGCCTCAGCGCGCTGCAAGGCGAAACCCCGCTGATCCTGCCGACCGTGGACTACCAGGCCGTGGCCTCGGTGGTCGCCGACTGGACTGGCATCCCGGTCGGCCGTATGGCGCGCAACGAACTGGAAACGGTGCTCAACCTCGACCAGCACCTGAAAAAACGCATCATCGGCCAGGACCATGCCCTGCAGATGATCGCCAAGCGCATCCAAACCTCTCGCGCCGGCCTCGACAACCCAAGCAAGCCGATTGGCGTGTTCATGCTGGCCGGCACCTCCGGCGTGGGCAAGACCGAAACCGCGCTGGCGCTGGCCGAAGCTATGTACGGCGGTGAGCAGAACGTCATCACCATTAACATGAGCGAATTCCAGGAAGCCCACACCGTGTCGACCCTCAAGGGCGCGCCACCGGGCTATATCGGCTACGGCGAAGGCGGCGTGCTGACCGAAGCGGTGCGGCGCAAGCCCTACAGCGTGGTGCTGCTGGACGAGGTGGAAAAAGCCCACCCGGACGTGCATGAGATCTTCTTCCAGGTGTTCGACAAGGGCGTGATGGAAGACGGCGAAGGCCGGGTGATCGACTTCAAGAACACCCTGATCCTGCTGACCACCAACGCCGGTACCGAGTTGATTTCCCGGGTGTGCAAAGACCCGGCAAACGTGCCGGAGCCGGAAGAAATCGCCAAGGCCCTGCGCCAGCCGCTGCTGGAGATTTTCCCGCCGGCGCTGCTCGGCCGACTGGTGACGATTCCGTACTACCCGCTGAGCGACGAGATGCTCAAGGCGATCACCCGCCTGCAACTCGACCGCATCAAGAAGCGCGTGGAAAACACCCATAAAGTCGCCTTCGACTACGACGACGAGGTGGTCGACCTGATCGTCTCTCGTTGCACCGAGACCGAAAGCGGTGGACGCATGATCGACACCATCCTGACCAACAGCCTGCTGCCGGACATGAGCCGTGAATTCCTCACGCGCATGCTGGAAGGCAAGGCGTTGGCGGGCGTGAGGATCAGCAGCCGGGATAATGAATTGCACTACGACTTCAGCGACGCAGATTGACCTGACGGAACACGGTCAAAATGTGGGAGCTGGCTTGCCTGCGATAGCGGTGTATCAGTCAACATAAATGTTGAATGTTCAATTGCTATCGTAGGCAAGCCAGCTCCCACATTGGATTCGGTTCCTTCAGTAATCAAGACCTTTACAGGACGCCCAATGCTATTCAACCAAGCCTCACGCCTGGCCAAGATCACCAGCCCTCTCGGGCCGGATGTGCTGCTGCTCAATGAAATGGGCGGCGGTGAAGAGCTGGGCAGGCTGTTCAACTATGAGCTGCAACTGACGTCCCTGGACGCCAACATCGACCTCAACCAGCTGCTCGGCAAACCCATGAGCGTGGGCCTGCAACTGGCGGATGGCGGCGAGCGGCATTTCCACGGCATCGTTGCGCGCTGCAGCCAGAACATCGACCAGGGCCAGTTCGCCAGTTACCAGGTAACGCTGCGCCCGTGGCTGTGGCTGCTCAGCCGCACTTCGGACTGCCGGATTTTCCAGAACCTGAACATCCCGCAGATCATCAAGCAGGTGTTTCGCGACCTCGGTTTTTCCGACTTCGAAGACGCCCTGAGCCGGCCCTACCGCGAGTGGGAATACTGCGTGCAGTACCGCGAGACCAGCTTCGAGTTCGTCAGCCGCTTGATGGAACAGGAAGGCATCTATTACTTCTTCCGCCACGAACAGGACCGCCATGTGCTGGTGCTGGCCGACGCCTATGGCGCCCACACTAGCGTGCCCGGCTACGCGTCGATCCCGTACTACCCCAAGGACGAGCAGCAGCGCGAACGCGACCACATGCACAACTGGCACCTGGCGCACGAAGTGCAGCCGGGCTCGCTGGAGCTCAACGACTACGACTTCCAGCGCCCCAGCGCCAGCATCGACGTGCGCTCGTCCATGCCGCGTCCGCACACCGCCGGCGACTATCCGCTGTACGACTACCCCGGCACCTACGTGCAAAGCGAAGACGGCGAGCACTATGCGCGCACCCGCATCGAAGCCCTGCAAACCCTGCACGAACAGGTCGAGTTCAGCGGCAACGCCCGTGGCCTGGGTTCAGGGCATTTGTTCAGCCTGACCGGCTTCAGTCGCCAGGACCAAAACCGCGAATACCTCATCGTCGGCTGCCGCTACTACATCGTCCAGGAAAGCCTGGAAAGCGGCGGCGGCTCGGGGTCGGCGCAGTTTGAAAGCAGCCTCACCTGCATCGACGCCCAACAAAGCTTCCGCCCACTGGCCAATACGCACCGCCCTGTCGTCAAAGGCCCGCAGACCGCGCTGGTGGTCGGCCCCAAAGGCGAGGAAATCTGGACCGACCAGTACGGCCGGGTGAAGGTGCATTTCTACTGGGACCGTCACGATCAATCCAACGAAAACAGCTCGTGCTGGATTCGTGTGTCGCAATCCTGGGCCGGGAAAAACTGGGGCTCGATGCAGATTCCACGGATCGGCCAGGAAGTGATTGTGAGCTTCCTCGAAGGCGACCCCGACCGGCCGATCATCACCGGCCGGGTGTACAACGCCGAGCAGACGGTGCCTTACGACCTACCGGAGAACGCGACTCAGAGCGGCATGAAGAGTCGATCCAGCAAAGGTGGCACGCCGGCCAACTTCAATGAAATCCGCATGGAGGACAAGAAGGGGTTGGAGCAGTTGTATATCCATGCCGAGCGGAATCAGGACATTGTGGTCGAGGTCGACGAAAGCCATTCCGTGGGGCATGACCGGAATAAGAGCATTGGGCATGACGAGACGGTGACCATCGGCAACAACCGCCTGCGCATCGTCAAGCAGGAAGACATCCTCTCCGTGGGCCAGAGGAAGACCGACAGCATCAGCCAGAGCTACGTCATCGAAGTGGGCGAGAACCTGCGCCTAGTCTGCGGTGAAAGCATTCTGGAGTTGAATGCGAGCGGGCAGATCAACCTCACCGGTGTGCAAATCAGCTTCTACGCCAGCGGCGACGCCGAGTTCAACACCGGCGGCGTGCTGCACCTGAACAACGGCGGCGGCCCAGGTGCCACGCCCGATGGCCAGGGCCAGAAAGGCGCTATCGACGCCAACATTAAAGCCGCGTTCCCCGCGCCTAAAAGCTCCTGACGAGACCTGTTTGCCATGACGTACCGGATCAACGAATTTCAGTTTCAACTGCCCGCCAGTGAGTTGCAGGACGCGACGATCAATATCCTCAAGTTCCCTGAATTGGGGACGTCCCTGATCGTCAGCCGCAGCCTGCTCGCCGAGGGCGAAACCCTGCACAGCAACTTCAATGACCAACTCCAGCGCCTGGAAAAACAGGTGCAGGATTTGCGCTATCAACCGGGTGTGGACGTGCGCCTGGGCGCCGCGCAAGAGGTCGAAGGCATCGAGCTGCGCAGCCAGTTCAACAAGGGCAATGACAAGGTGTTCCAGTACCAACTGGCGCTGGTGTTGCCGGGTACGCGCAAGATGCTTGCGTTGAGTTATGTGAAGGCTGACAAGCTTGGGGACGCCGAGGCGGCGCACTGGTCGACGATCAAGAGCTCGCTCGTGTTCGACGTCCCCCAGTGAAGCGGCCTTTGCATGTCTGACGCACTGCTCTGGGCTGCGCGCCTGGGCGATGGGCTGTCCCACACCTCTGTCATGGCGGACATCCTCGGCGGCGTGCTGGAAGTGGCGGCTAACGTGGCGATTACCGCGCTGGCAACCGCTGCGGTGGTGGCGGCTACCGGCATTACCGTCGCGACCGGTGGACTGGGGGCCTGCGTACTGGGGGCGGTAGTCGGCGTCATCGTCGGCATCGCCATGAGCAAGACCGGTGCCGACAAGGGGTTGAGCGCCATGTGCGAGGGAATCGGCAACGCGCTGTTCCCTCCCTCGGTCATGGCCACAATCCTCAGCGGGTCCACCGACACACTGATCAACGCCTTGCCCGCTGCGCGCGCGGCCGGCGTCGTGCCATCCCACGTTGCACCTGCGGGCACCGAAACCGAAACAACGCCGCCAGCACCGGAACACAGCGAAGAGCCCGGCTACCTGGACATGGCCAAAGGGTTCTTTGCGCAAATGTGGCGCCCCACCGTCGCCACGCCAGCGCCCGGCGCAGTCCCTAAACCGCTGGACGTGGTGACCTGCACAAAACACCCGCCGATGCCGCCGCAGTTTCTGGCCGAAGGCTCGGAAAAGGTCACGGTCAACGGTCAACCGGCGGTACGCAGCGGTGACCGGAGCACCTGCGACGCCACCGTGGTGTCGTCGGGGCTGATTTCGCCCAATGTGACTATCGGCGGGGGCTCAGTGGTGGTGCGCGAGATCCGCAGCGGCAAGACGCCGGGCGTTGGCCTGGCCGTCACCGCGCTGATGATGCTCAAGGGGGGTAAAGGCAAGTTCCTCAGCAACCTTCCCTGCATGCTGCTGGCAGGCGTCAATTCGTTTGTGGTCAGTCAGGCCATGGGCGCGCTGGCCAACGCCGCCATGGGCTCTTCCAACCCGGTGCACGCGAGCACGGGGGCCAAAGTGCTGGGCGGCCCCGAGGAGCTGGATTTCGCTTTGCCCGGGATCATGCCCATCGACTGGCAGCGCTTCTACAACAGCCGGGATGAACGCCGCGATGGCTTGTTTGGTGCCGGCTGGAGTGTGCCCTATGAAGTCAGCGTGCAGCTGCTGCCTCACCTTGAAGGGGGCGACTACGCGTTGTACATCGACGAGCAGGGTCGACGTATCGACATGGGTTCGATCCCTTTGGGGGGTGCCGTGTTCAGCGCTGGCGAAGGCCTCAGCGTCAAGCGTCACTTGAGCGGCCAGTGGCTGATCGAAAGCGCAGACGGCTTGTACCGACTATTCGATCCGGCGCCACAGGACGCATCGTTGCTACGCCTGAGCCAACTGGGAGATCGCAACGACAACCGAATCCACCTCGACTATGACGACGATGGTCGCCTGCTGGGCCTGCGTGACACCTTTGGCCTGGTGAGGGTCGAGCTGACGTACGACAACACTTGGCCCCATCGCGTCAGCCGAATCGAACGCCTGTATCCCGACCAACACCGTGAAGTACTGATGCATTACGCCTACGACGCCCGTGGCGACCTGGCCTCTGTACGCCAGTCCGACGGGCACGTGAAGCGCCGTTTTGCCTATGATGCCGGGCAGCGCATGGTCGAGCATCAATTGCCCACCGGCCTTCGTTGCTTCTATCAGTGGGCCAAGGTTGACGACCTTGAATGGCGTGTTGTCCGGCATTGGACGGAGGCCGGGGACACCTACACATTCGACTATGCGTTGGATACAGGCATCACCCGTATCACCGACGGGCTGGCGCGCGTCAGCATTCGACACTGGGATGAGCGACACCAGATCATCGCGTCCACCGATGCACTGGGGCGAACCTGGGCCTTCCGGTGGAATGATGATATCCAACTGCTGGGCGCAACCGACCCTCTCGGTGGGCATTATCAGTTCAGCTACGACGATGCCGGCAACCTGACTGAGACCCTCGACCCCCTGGGGCGCAGTGAATCGACCTTGTGGCTGGAGCACTGGGCGCTGCCACTGGCGGAGAGCGATGCCGCTGGCAATACCTGGCAGTACGATTACGACTCGCGGGGCAACTGCATTCGCGAAACCGACCCACTGGGCAACCGCACGGTCTATCACTATGACGGACACGGCCAAGTCAGGGAGATCATCGACGCCAGCGGCAAGCGCAAGACCTTGCGCTGGTCCCCACTGGGTCAATTGAGCGAGCACACCGACTGTACGGGCCTTACCACCCGTTTGAGCTACTGCAAGCGAGGCTTGCTGCTGGCCAGTACCGACGCGCTCGGGGAACGCACCAGCTTCAATTATGACGACCAGGGCCGACTGATCAGCAAGCAGTTACCCGATGGGCGCAGCGAGCACTATCAGCGTGACGCCAGCGGCCAGTTGATCGGCTACAGCGACCCTGCCGGCCACACCACGCGCTTCGAGCATTCGTCGAACGGCCAGTTGCGCCAGCGCATCGACGCCCATGGCCGCCGTGTGGAGTTGAGCCATGACGTCTATGGCCGCCTGCACAGCCTGACCAACGAAAATGGTGAGCACTACCGATTCGACTGGGACGACGGTGATCGCCTGACCCTCGAACAGCGCTTGGACGGCTGTCGAAAACGGTACACGTACGACCCGCTGGACAATGTCACACAGGTAGAAACCCTCGCATCGTCCGACGCCGAGCCCGCCATCATTCATGATCTGGAGCGGGATGCAGCAGGCCGGCTGATCGCCAAGCGCACCGTAGATGGTTGCACGACGTACCGCTACGATCAACTCGACCAAGTCACAGCCATCACCTTTACAGGGCACGATGGCGAGCAGCAAACCCTGGGCTTCGGTTATGACGCCCTCGGTCAGCTGACCCTCGAACAAAGCGCCGCCGGTTGCCTGGAGCATCTCTACGACGAATTGGGCAACCTGACCCAGACCCGACTTCCCGACGGCCGCTGGCTCAACCGCCTGCGCTACGGTAGCGGGCACTTGCATCAGGTCAACCTGGATGGGCAGGTCATCAGTGACTTCGAGCGGGACCGTCTGCACCGCGAAGTGCTGCGCACCCAGGGCCGTATCAGTACGCGTAGCGAATATGACCGCAGTGGACGTCTGCGTGCCCGCCAGCGCCGCCAACCGGACCACTCGCTGTTACATCCACCGGTGCAGACACGCTTGGGCTATGACGACAGCGACCAACTGGTCGAACGCTACGACAGCCAGCCCGGCACGGCACACCGCCAATTGCTGCATTACGACGCTACCGGCCGCATTCTGGCTAGCCAGGACAACCTCTTGGGTCAACGGGAAGCCTTCCGCTACGACCCGGCGGCTAACCTGTTGGACGGCTCAGGACAGGTCGCCAACAACCGATTGCTGACCTACCAGGACAAACATTACCGCTATGACGGTTTTGGCCGGATGGTTGAAAAGCGCAGCCTTCGGCGCGGCACCCAACGCTTCAGCTACGACGCGGAGCAACGGCTGGCACAGGTGCACAACGATGACGGTTCCTGGGTCATCATGACCTATGACCCGCTGGGCCGGCGCACCGCCAAGACCACCTACGACCGCAACGGTGTGCAGCGGAGCCAGACACGTTTCACTTGGGACGCGCTGCAAGTCGTGCAGGAGCACTGCAATCAGCAGACCAGCCTCTATATCTATGCCGACGAGGGCTACGAACCACTGGCCCGTATCGATGGCACAGGTGACCTTCAAAAAATCCGCTACTACCACAACGACCTCAACGGTTTGCCCGAACGCCTCACCGAGATCGACGGCCATACGGTGTGGCAAGCGCGCTATGAAGTCTGGGGCAATACCGTCGAGGAAAGCCGAGAACCCTATTTCATCGAAGAACAGAACCTGCGCTTCCAGGGCCAGTATCTGGACCGGGAAACGGGGCTGCACTACAACACTCTGCGCTTTTATGACCCGGATATCGGGCGCTTCACCACACCCGACCCCATCGGTCTGGCCGGCGGCCTGAATCTCTATCAATATGCGCCCAACCCGCTGAGCTGGATTGACCCGCTGGGCCTGATGAAATGCTCCAGCCCACCCAAGGGGCGCAAGGTCAGTCGCACCGTGTATCGGTTCGAGGAACCGGGGCGCATCGGGACCACTTGGCAGGCGCACAAGTGGAATGTGGAGTCCACACACCGCTACACCACCAAAGGCGTCGGCGGGGTGTATGGCGCGAACTCACGGAAAACCGCGCTAGGCGAGGTCACGCACTGGAAGGTCGACCTGTCCAAACGGGTGTTGGTCAGCAAGAAAGTGCAGCTCAATAATGTCTTGGACCTGACCCGCGCCGATGTGCGCAAACAGCTAGGGGTCAGCCTTAAAAGCATCACCGGCTCGAAGTACACCGAGACCCATCAGATCGGCAACTGGGCCAAGGCCAATGGCTATGATGGAATCCTGGCGCCATCGGCACGCAACCCGACTGGCAGCAACTTGATCTCCTTTGCAGGTTTTTGAACATGGAACGACTGGAAAACGAATACCCGGGTGACGCGGACTGGCAGAGCACAGTGGCCTTGTATGAAGAAGACTACCTTGACGACGATGCGCGTGAACTGGCCAAGGCCTTGGGCGGCCATCTCGACATGGCAGTGATACTGCGCGGGAAACGGGGCCTTGAGGAGGGGTTGTGGTGGATCGGGCAAACGGTTCCGGCACTGGACAACATCACCCCGCTGGAATGCCTGGAAAGTCCCACGCTGATAAAACGGTTGAAGACAGCACTGATGCGTATGCCATGACACTCAAGGACACGGCGACTATGGAAAGTTGTGCGTTCAATTCAATCAGGCACGGAAGTGCAGTCCTTGTCTGATGCACTCTGGGCTGCCCGGATGGGCGATGCGCTCTCCCACACCTCGATGATGGCGGACATCCTTGGCGGGGTGCTGGAGGTGGCGGCCAATATCGCGATCACCGCCGTCGCAACCGCTGCGGTGGTTGCCGCCACCGGTATCACCGTCGCCACCGGCGGGCTAGGTTGCTTCCTCCTGGGTGCGGTGGTGGGCACGATTGTCGGCCTGGCCATGAGCAAGACCGGGGCCGACAAAGGCTTATCGAATTTATGTGAAAGTTTCAGCAACGCGCTGTTTCCGCCCACGGTGCAGGCCAATATTCTTACCGGCTCCACCAACACCCTGACCAACAACATCCCCGCCGCCCGCGCCGCCGGGGCGATCAGTTCCCATGTCGCGCCGGCCGGCACCGAGCAGGAAGAACCCGCTCCCGAGCCCGGTTACCTGGACATGGCCGAGAGCTTCTTCTCGCAGATGTGGCGCCCTACAGTTGCAACGCCCGCACCCGGCGCCGTACCCAAGCCGCTGGACCTGGTGGCGTGCATGAAGCACCCACCGATGCCGCCGCAGTTTCTAGCCGAAGGGTCGGAAAAGGTCACCGTCAACGGCCAACCGGCGGTGCGCAGTGGAGACCGCAGTACCTGCGATGCAACCGTGGTGTCGTCGGGCCTGATTTCTTCCAACGTGACCATTGGCGGTGGTTCGGTGGTGGTGCGGGAAATTCGCAGCGGCAAGACCCCGGGTGTGGGGTTGGCGGTCACGGCGTTGTTGATGCTCAAGGGTGGCAAGGGCAAGTTCTTCAGCAAGTTGCCGTGCATGCTGATCGGCGGAGCCACTTCGATGGCGGTCAGCAGTGCGATGGGGGCGATGGCCAACGCGGCGATGGGTTCGTCGAATCCGGTACATGCGGCGACAGGCGCGAAGGTACTGGGCGACGTCGAAGAGCTGGACTTCGTCTTACCCGGCATCCTGCCGATCGACTGGCAGCGCTTCTACAACAGCCGCGACGAACGCTCAGGCAGCCTGTTTGGCGCTGGCTGGAGCGTGCCCTATGAAGTGTGCGTAGAGATCCGTCCGCATCCCGAAGGCGGAGAGACGCTGGTCTACACCGACGAGCAGGGACGCCCGATTGACATGGGTTCGATCCCGTTGGGCGGCGCGGTATTCAGCGCCGGTGAAGGGCTCGTCGTGCGGCGACACCTCAATGGGCAGTTGTTGATCGAAAGTGATGATGGTCTGTACCGCTTGTTCGAACCCACGCCGGCCAATCCGACGCGCCTGCGTTTGAGCCAACTGGGCGATCGCAACGACAACCGCATCCATATTGACTATGACGAAGCCGGGCGCCTGGTACGTCTGCGCGATACCTTCGACTTAGTGCAGATTGAGCTGATCCGTGACCAAGAGCATCTGACTCACATTGAGCGCCTGCACCCCGACCAACGCCGCGAAGTGCTCGTCAGTTATGGCTACGACGCGGCCGGCAATCTGGCTGAGGTGCGTGACGCAACCGGCCAGGTGCAACGGCGTTTTGCCTACGACGTGGCGCGTCGAATGGTGGAGCATCAACTACCCACCGGGCTGCGGTGCTTCTATGAATGGGCCTTGATTGAGGACTTGGAATGGCGTGTGGTCCGGCACTGGACCGATGAGGGTGACACTTACCAGTTCGACTATGACTTGAAGGTGGGCCTCACTCACATCACCGATGGCTTGCAGCGCGTCAGCACCCGCCACTGGAACACTCAGCACCAGATCATTCAGTACAGCGATAACCTCGGTCAGACCTGGCTGTTCGAATGGAACGACGAACGCCAATTGCTCAGCGCCACCGACCCCCTGGGTGGGCGCTATGAGTACAGCTACGATGAGAGCGGCAACCTCATCGGCGAGACCGACCCGCTAGGCCGCAGCGACTCGACTTTGTGGCTGGAACACTGGGCGCTGCCGCAGGTAGAAACCGACGCCGCCGATAACAGTTGGCAGTATCGCTACGACCCGCGCGGCAATTGCATCGCCGAAACCGATCCGCTGGGCTACGTCACGCGCTACCGCTATGACGCACATGGCCAGCCCGTGGAAATTATTGACGCCACCGGCAAAAGCAAAAAACTGCGCTGGAATCCGTTCGGGCAACTGGCCGAGCACATCGACTGCTCAGGTTATCCAACGCGCTTCAGCTACGACGAGCGCGGCTATCTACAGGCCATCACCGATGCCCTTGGCGAGCGCACTCAATTTAGCTACGACGCCCAGGGGCGGTTGCTCAGTACCCAACTGCCGGACGGCCGCACCGAGCACTATAAGCGCGATGTCAGCGGTCAGCTGGTGGGTTACACCGACCCAGCCGGACACACCACGCTTTACCAACACAACCGCCGTGGACAGGTCCGCCAACGCACCGACGCCCATGGGCGGCAGGTGCAGTTCGGCTATGACAGCTATGGACGGCTGCAAGCGCTGATCAACGAGAACGGCGAACGCTATCGCTTTGCGTGGGACGCCGGGGATCGGCTGACTGAACAGCAAGACCTCGACGGCAGCGCCAAACACTACAGCTATGACCCGCTGGATAATGTCACGGCGCTGACTGCTGTGCCGGCGCCCTACGGAAACGGTCTGGCCCTGGTGCCCGAAACGCCGCCCGCGCCCATCATTCATCGGCTGGAACGTGATGCGGTTGGCCGGCTCGTAGCCAAGACCACCGACGATGGCCGTACCGATTACAGCTACGACGCAGTGGACCAGCTCACGGCTGTCACCTTCACCGATTCGCAGGGCAATGCCCAAGCCCTGGGCTTTGCCTACGACGCCCTCGGCCAACTGCTTTGCGAGCAGAGTTCGGCGGGGAACATGCAACACCACTACGACGAACTCGGCAACCTGATCCAAACCCAACTGCCGGACGGCCGGTGGCTCAACCGCCTGTACTACGGCAGCGGCCACCTGCACCAGGTCAACCTGGACGGCCAGGTCATCAGCGACTTCGAGCGTGACCGCCTGCACCGCGAAGTGCTGCGCACCCAGGGCCAACTCAGCACCCGCAGCGAATACGACCGCAGCGGCCGCCTGCGTTCACGCCAGCGTCGTCACGCCAGTCAGTCAACCCTGCTGCCCGCTGCGGCGCAAAAACAGTTTGAATACGACCCCGCCGACAACCTGATCGGCAAACTCGACCAACAACCCGCTGCGCAACACCGCCAGTTGCTGCACTACGACGCCACCGGCCGCATCATCGCCAGCCAGGACAGCCTGCACGGCCAGCGTGAAACCTTCGCCTACGACGCCGCAGCCAACCTGCTGGATGGCCCGCAGGCGGGTGCCGGGTTGGTGGTGCATAACAAGCTGCTGACCTATCAGGACAAGCGTTATCGCTACGATGCGTTTGGACGGATGATTGAAAAGCGCAGCGCCAAGCGTGGGTTGCAACGTTTTGCCTACGATGCCGAAAGCCGACTGATCGAAGTGCGTAATGAAAACGGCAGCGTGGTCAGGATGACCTATGATGCGCTGGGTCGACGCATCGAGAAAACTGAGCACGGCAGTGATGGTTATCCGCTAGGCGAAACTCGATTCACCTGGGACGGACTGCGGTTGTTGCAGGAGCATAAACACAGCCAGACCAGCCTCTATGTTTACGATGATGACGGCTACGAACCCCTTGCCCGCGTCGACGGCATTGGTCCGTTGCAGAAGATTCGCTACTACCACAACGACCTGAACGGGTTGCCCGAGCAACTAACCGAGGCCGATGGGCACAGCGTCTGGCAGGCTACTTATCGGGTGTGGGGCAATACGGTTGAGGAAGTACGTGAGCCTTATTACATCGAAGAGCAGAACCTGCGGTTTCAGGGGCAGTATCTGGATCGGGAAATTGGGCTGCACTACAACACGTTTCGGTTTTATGATCCGGATGTGGGGCGGTTTACGACGCCCGATCCGATTGGGTTGGCGGGGGGAATCAATCTATATGCGTATGCAGCCAACCCGTACGGCTGGATCGATCCGCTGGGCTGGAGTTGTACGTCATCCATCAACCGACGTATTGGACGCCTGAAAAAACAGGGTTATCAAGACCATCACATATTGAGCGATAAGCACGCCAGTACGAAGAACCACCCGCTGCTTAAATTGGCTGGGTTTGACTTACAAAGTCGGCAAAACAAAATATTCCTGCCCAACAAAACACGTGCCTTGACTGATGGGAGTCGTTCGATACATCAAGGCCGCCACGCAGCTAGGGTCAACCAAAACCTTGGAAGCAAAATGGACCAAGTGCATAAGGTTGGCAAACGTGAAAACTGGAATCAGGCCCAATACCGCAAAGCGCTGGATAAAATCGTATCCGATGAGCGTAAATTACTCCGCTCCGGCGAGAGGCAATTGAATAAAAATGCGCGTCCGGGCGCGCATTACAATTAGGAATTTGAAATGATTTTAAGCTGGAAAGCGCCTGTTTATCACAACGAAAAGTTGCTGGGTTCATACGACGCCGAGAGCGGTTCCTATGAGACGGCAGGGTCGAATTTTGATTATTTGTCGCTACTGTCGGGAAAAACTTTCCCTGTCGACATGGATAGTCCCAAAATATTTTTCCCATGCTCAAAGAAAAAACTAACGGCTTACGACTGCTTATGGTTGTTGGGTGACATACCCTTGGTGAGCCAGCGGTTAGCGCATTTCCTCGCACAGAAAGCCAGCGTTCATATTCAGTTATTAAAGCCCACAAGCATTGCTGCCAACGGAGAAGAAGTGACTGAGGACTATTACATCGTCAACGCTGCTCAAACTATAAGAGCTGTTGATAAGAGTAAGTCGGTAGCGGAGCTCTCCGACAGTGGCTCGATACTCTATTTTAATGAAATCTGGTTTCATGATACTGCCGCAGGAATGGGAGAGATTGCACGCGAGCGGGATTCTGGAGATCTTTTGATTTCTCAGGAGCTGGCTGACGCCATGATAGAAAACAGGTTCAAAGGCGACAAAGGCCTAGGCTTCTACATCGCTAACCGATCATTCACACCTTATAAAGACCAGGCATGATGGAGGGCTTCAGGCAGCTTGAACCCCACATCGACCATCAGGTATTCGACGACTTCTAGCGCGACCGCCTGCACTGCGAAGTAATGCGCACCCAGGGCCAACTGAGCACCCGCAGCGAATACGACCGCAGCGGCCGCCTGCGTTCACGCCAGCGCCGTCACGCCAGTCAGTCAACCTTGCTGCCCGCTGCGGCGCAAGAACAGTTTGAATACGACCCCGCCGACAACCTGATCGGCAAACTCGACCAACAACCCGCCGCTCAACACCGCCAGTTGCTGCACTACGACGCCACCGGCCGCATCATAGCCAGCCAGAACAGCCTGCACGGCCAGCAGGAAACCTTCGCCTACGACGCCGCTGCCAACCTGCTGGATGGCCCGCAGGCGGGTGCCGGGTTGGTGGTGCATAACAAGCTGCTGACCTATCAGGACAAGCGTTATCGCTACGACGCGTTTGGACGGATGATTGAAAAGCGCAGCGCCAAGCGTGGGTTGCAACGTTTTGCCTACGATGCCGAAAGCCGACTGATCGAAGTGCGTAATGAAAACGGCAGCGTGGTCAGGATGACCTATGACCCGCTGGGTCGACGCATCGAGAAAACTGAGCACGGCAGTGATGGTTATCCGCTAGGCGAAACTCGATTTACCTGGGACGGTGCGGTTGTTGCAGGAGCATAAACACAGCCAGACCAGCGTCTATGTTTACGATGATGACGGCTACGAACCCCTTGCCCGCGTCGACGGCATTGGTCCGTTGCAGAAGATTCGCTACTACCACAACGACCTGAACGGGTTGCCCGAGCAACTAACCGAGGCCGATGGGCACAGCGTCTGGCAGGCGACTTATCGGGTGTGGGGCAACACGCTGGAGGAAGTGCGCGAGCCTTATTATATCGAGGAGCAAAACCTGCGGTTCCAAGGGCAGTACCTGGACCGGGAGACTGGGCTGCATTTCAATACGTTCAGGTTTTATGATCCGGATGTGGGGCGGTTTACGACGCCGGATCCGATTGGGTTAGACGGCGAATTCAACCTCTATCAATACGCACCCAACCCGATTGCATGGATAGATCCATGGGGATGGAAAACCTGCGGAGCAGCGAACGGAAACTCTAGGCAAAATAACAAGGTGAATCACGTCTACGTCATCCGCAACAAAACGACGGGGCAGGTTTACAAATACGGAATTAGTGGTGGGAAAGTCTCTAAGAAAGGGAAGTCTTACCGAGCAGAATCTCAGGTCCGCAGACTCAACAGGGGCCCCGGCACCGACAAGTACGAATCGGCCATCATTAGAAAAAATGTTACGCGGTCCAAGGCACTGAAAGTTGAACAAGGTAGAGTCAATGGCTACTCGGTAGCCGCTCAGAGGGCCGGTCAGGCACCTACGTTTCCAAAGGTTGGAATTAATCCAGTGGGCAACTCACTGCCAAACGCGACGAGATAGAGATTCTGATGAGCAAATATTTATCAACACTCGATATTGCCTTCCCTTCGGAGCGCCTACAGGCTCACAACATTCGAGAGGCAGCTGTACTCTACATTTATCTTCTTGCGACCAAGTGCAAAGTGCCAGCAGGGGGGATTTCCAAGGTAATTCTGCAACCAGCCCCTGTCGAAGAAGAGCAAACACTCTTGGATGTCTGCACCTACTTTTACCCGTTCAAGCACCTCGATAACCTGCCTATAGACGCTTCAGACCGTACCATCCGCCAGTCGTTAATCGAAGATATTAATGAAGCACTTTTGTCACTGGCGGCGCTAAAGGGCTGGGATAGCGATCCAATACACAAGCTCCACGCCGAGGTCATCAAGCGTGAGTATCAGTTTTCAGGTACTACGGGGCGGCCACTTAAAAACCCGTCAAAGACACTCAGCGCAACGGCTGCATGGCGCACAGATCAATACATCAACATAGGCGTGTTGGTGCAGGGCGCAAAAAAAACCTCTGAAACATTTTTTACAGCTACGCGGATCAGCATCTCACTGGGCCTCTTTGAATCATTACTAGGTGCGGTCGAATGGGTCAACGATCAAACTGTTCGACTATTCCAAGCAAATAAACGCGATTACTGGGAGATTGACACAACTGCGGGAACAGTCGCGTTCCACTTCCCCAGAGCCGAGGCAGGTGATGCCCATGGCCAATTCGACCTAGCAAAGATGTACGTTGATGGGTGGATAGTTGAACAGGATTTTGAACAGGCTAAAACGTGGTTG
Organism: Pseudomonas sp. EA_65y_Pfl1_P113; assembly: GCF_963970525.1. Taxonomy (NCBI): domain Bacteria; kingdom Pseudomonadati; phylum Pseudomonadota; class Gammaproteobacteria; order Pseudomonadales; family Pseudomonadaceae; genus Pseudomonas; species Pseudomonas sp. EA_65y_Pfl1_P113. The sequence goes on along the minus strand of NZ_CAXAQM010000012.1, from coordinate 107,985 downwards.
GAACGCTCCGCCGCTCAAGGTTTTTCGCGTGCAATCAAACTTTTACAAAGACTCAACGACGGCGATCAAAATCTCGCCGATCCAGTGATGAATAGCAAAAAATAAACTCAATAGCTGCAACGCCACCGGTCGCATCATCGCCAGCCAGGACAACGCTCAAGGCCAGCAGGAAACCTTCGCCTACGACGCCGCCGCCAACTTGCTGGACGGGCCGCCAGCCAGTGCAGGGCTGGTCGTGCATAACAAGCTGCTGACTTATCAGGACAAGCGCTACCGTTATGACGGTTTTGGTCGAATGATCGAAAAACGCAGCGCTGCGCGTGGTTTGCAACGCTTCGCCTACGACGCCGAGCACCGGCTGATCGAAGTGCGCAGCCAGAAGGACGGGCGCGAAACGGTCGTGAGAATGACCTATGACCCGCTCGGACGACGCATCGCTAAAACCGAACATGACAGCAACGGTTATCCGTTGGGTGAAACCCGCTTTGATTGGGAGGGGTTGCGCCTGTTGCAGGAACATCGGCACAGCCAAACCAGCCTCTATATCTATGAAGAAGATAGCTATGCACCGCTGGCTCGAGTGGACGGCGCGGGCGAGCATCAAAGTGTGCGCTATTACCACAACGACCTGAATGGATTGCCTGAGCAACTGACCGAAGCTGATGGGAAACCGGTGTGGCAGGCGCGGTATCAGGTGTGGGGGAATGCGACCGAAGAAGTGCGTGAGGCGTACTTTATCGAAGAGCAGAATTTGCGGTTCCAGGGGCAGTATCTGGATCGGGAGATTGGGCTGCACTACAACACATTTCGGTTTTATGATCCGGATGTGGGGCGGTTTACTACGCCGGAGCCGATTGGGTTGATGGGTGGACTCAATCTGTACCAGTACGCGCCAAACCCCATTGGCTGGATTGACCCGTGGGGGTGGGCAGGTGACCCAGCGAAAGCGACCCACATCACCTACGTCGGCGTAAAAGACGGTAAACCTTATGTGGGTTACGCCAGCAAACCTGGACTGGGGCACTCTGCCCGAGATGTGTTGAACTATCGTTACCCTAACAAGGACATTTTCGACGTAGCACCGCGTGCCGTATTCAAAGGAAACGGACAAGAAGGTAAAGATATTGCACGTGGTTTAGAACAAAGGATTTATGAGGACAAATTGAAAGAAGGACCTGTCGCCAATAAGCAAAGGCCCGTAGCTCCGAAAAACAAAAGGCGGGGTATTTACTTAGCTGCCGCTGATAAACACAGAGGTGTTAAGCCTCAAAAGCCCACTAGCAAACCTAAAGGTCCTGGAAGATGTTGAAAAAAATCACTTGGGAAGAGGGCAAGGTGTTCAGTTTGAAACTGAAAGAAGACTTGTACACTCTTGTCCAGATGCGTGCAGACTACTATCTTCAATTCTTTGATCTAACATGTGCTCAAGATGAATGGAAAGGTATGGATCTTGGAAAAGCCAATACCTTATTCTTTATCTTCACCTCGACCAAGGCATTGAAAAGTTTAGCTGTCAGCACACCGTCACCGGATGAGATAGCCATTGATAAACGCCCTCCGGAAAAAAAAATGCTGAGAGCCATCATTGGCGGTAACTATGGAGCCGACTTGATCGAACTACCCGACTCTCTTGACGAGTTGGAGGCTAAGGTTCTGAAGAATAATCTAACGCTCAGCGATGACTTAGAAACAATATACAAATATGAGCTTTCTGGCATGGTCGGTGATCCGGAAAAATTGCGAGAACGCTTGATAAATTATTTCGATAACGGAATAAACTGGGATAAGTCAAAGGAATTTTTATTCAAAGGCATCTCAGTACCCTCTGCAAAAAACATATGAAAAATAAAGAACTACAAAACTTTAAAACATATCACCTTAACCTGGGCGGCGAAGAAAAATTTGCTGCCAAGGTAAAGATCCTTTTCGACAGGCTCATCGATAACCTAATGCTTCTTCCCGAAAAAGAAACTCAACTAGTTATTCTGGAAAACTTCAAACAGTGCATACTCAACATCAACAACTTCGAGGACGAAATAGAAACTGTTGAGCGCGAATCTGTGCTTGAGCATATTTATGCTATAGGGGAGATCGTGGGCCTAGACCCAACTTCAGAGTACGCAGAGGAGTGGCGAGGTAATTGGTGAAGAAAAAGGAGACAGATTCATTTAAGGATCGCCTAGCCAAGTAAGTAAAAAAATCAAATACATCCGTCCCCTTTATCGAAAGGTTTCCCGAAGGCTTCACGCGGTTTGTACAACAAAGCAATGAAAACCTACCTGCGTAAGGGATGCGGAAGATGAGCCTGATTAAAATCGTTGATTTGATAGAGAATTCTGACTGCACGACAACGCCTTCTACTGGGTTGCCGAGCAATCTCGTCCCCGATGACTTGGCCGATTTTTATAAGCATTACAGCAGCGCTGTTTTCTATCCAAAGGCACAGTACAGCTTCACAATTCTGACGCCAGAGCTTGAACGTTCCGACTTTGTCGTTATGAACGAAGACTTGGACGACCCAGACTCAGCTAACTGGTACGCGCTCGTTAAATGTGAGGATCAAATAATTTCAATTGACCTGAAACCCGGCCCGCAATTTGGCTATTGCTACGACTCGTTCTGGGACAGTTACCCGACGGTCGATGAGAGCACGCTGATCGCAAAATCATTTACTGAGGTGGTTGAGAAAATCATTAAATCCGGAGGTAAAAGCTTGTTCTGGATATCAGGCCACTGAATCGCCCTGGGTTTCGTAGATACCTCCATGCCTTAAACCCTCGAAACCTGCGCGAAGTTACTCTGGAACAGCACGCCGCGCTTGATGAATTTAGACATTTAGGAACCAAATAATGACAGCTATAGAAATCATCAAGCAATTCGTCGAAGGGGCAATTTCGCCTAAAGCACTTGAAGAAATAATATACGCAGACCCGGCAGTCGAAGCATTGCTCAAAAGTGAGAACAGCCTCCCTGCTTATGTTACGGAGCCTGATCTCTACACCTACACAATCAGTCAGGACTATCAAAGCTTAGAATCTATCTACAACGTTCAGACACTTCTATCTACTGTTCTAACCAAGAAAAAAATCACCCACACGGTGGAAAAAAAGTACGAAAACCTATTCAATCTGACGCTAAAAGTTCAGCCAAAATGGCTGTCGCTACCATCGGACTATCTCTCCAAGCTGGTTGAAGAGCGAAAAAATCTCAGTTCTAAAGAGCTGCAGGCTTGGCTGAAGGAAAAAATAAAATTTGATTTTCGGTACCTGAAATTCCCACCGAAATGGCTTCAAAGTCCCGTATGGCCGATGGTGGATGGGAAGCCTATGGTTTTCCTGGGCCAGCTCGACATAAGCGAGCTTAGCCATGACAACGCTCAGGCTTACCTGTTTTTTGATGAAGGGAAACAGAGTTTCCATACCATCACCCAAGCTTGCTGAGCTATGTGACTGCACTGACCCCTGCTAAAGATTCGCTTGGCTAACAGAGCTCTGTAGCTAATTGATCAGACGCAGTTGCCCGAAGGGCGTTGGCTCAACCGCCTGTACTACGGCGGCGGCCAAACGCTACCGCTACGATGGTTTCGGTCGCATGATCGAAAAGCGCAGTGCAGCGCGTGGCGTACAGTATTTCGCCTATGACGCTGAGCATCGCCTGATCGAAGTGCGTAGCCAGAAGGATGGGCGCGAAACGGTCGTGAGAATGACCTATGACCCGCTCGGACGACGCATCGCTAAAACCGAACATGACAGCAACGGTTATCCGTTGGGTGAAACCCGCTTTGATTGGGAGGGGTTGCGCCTGTTGCAGGAACATCGGCACAGCCAGACCAGCCTCTACATTTATGAAGAAGACAGCTATGCGCCGCTGGCCCGAGTGGATGGCACGGGCGAGCATCAGAGCGTGCGCTACTATCACAACGACCTGAACGGGTTGCCGGAGCAACTGACCGAAGCCGATGGGAAGACGGTGTGGCAGGCGTTGTATCGGGTGTGGGGGAATACGACTCAAGAGGTACGTGAAGCGTACTTTATTGAAGAACAGAATTTACGGTTTCAGGGGCAGTATCTGGATCGGGAGATTGGGCTGCACTACAACACATTTCGGTTTTATGATCCGGATGTGGGGCGGTTTACTACCCGAGATCCAATAGCCTTGGTGGGAGGTCTGAACCTCTACCAATACTCACCGAACCCAATTGGTTGGATCGACCCACTTGGCTGGGAAACCTGCCGACTGTCCAAAAACGATAAAGCGAACAAGGGCCCTAAACCGAAGGCGCACGAAATGACGAACCCGCATCGTCACCATATCGTGCGCGAAAAAGCACCCAAGAATTGGACGGACAGCAATCGTCGCTATGTGGCACATGCCCAAGGCATTCTCAAGAAATTCGGTATTGGCCTGAATGACGACCCGCGCAATTTTGTGTGGGCACCCAACGGTAGTGGAAACCATACAATCGCAGCATCGAGAAAGGTCTCTGAAGCCCTTGCTATAGCCCGCAAAGGCGGTAAGAGCGAGGTAATTAAGACGTTACAATCCATGGGCAAAGAAATGAGAAAGGGAGTGTTTCTAGATGACTAGCCTAGAGAAAGCATTTGGTGAGGACGCCACCCTTGTTCGAGAAATTTATGCTCATATCGAAACGGGGGACATTGCCTTTCTACGCACCGAATTGGCCAAACACCCTCAACTTTTAGACCCACCTCGCTTTAACTTTGTAAGTTACCCAGGTCTTCTGCATCACGCTGCCGAAAACAACCAACTTGCCATATGCCAACTGCTCGTTGAGCTGGGTATCGACATCGATCAACCCACAGTAGGTTCAGGCAACACGACGGCGCTAGCAATAGCAGCTGAAAATGGCCACCTGGAAATCGTTCGCTGGCTCTTGGAGGTCGGCGCACAAGTCGATGGCTCACCTCTCTCGGTAGCATCGCCTCTGATAACAGCCGTCACCTTCGGGCAGGCTGAAGCTGTGGATTTACTACTCAATCACCAAGCAGACATCAATCGACTGCACACAAAATTCAACCGGACCGCCTTGGATCTAGCTAGATCCTGGGACTTCCCGAAAATTGCCGAACGCCTTGAAGCACGGGGCGCGGTTTCTGCGATCGAAAAAGACGCCGCCGAAGCATCAATTCCCGGTGCCCCCATAGCCGAGTTTGTCAGTGAGACCGCCGGCTGGGTGCTCCCCGAAAAAGTCACTCCCCAACCTCAAAGTGCGGGCGTGAAATTCAGAGTCAGCTGCATCGCTGATAAAAACGAATACAAGCTACTCTTCACCCTTGGGCTGTTTACGCAAAAACCACGGACTGAACTTTTCATCTGCCTACCCGGGAATTGGCGGCTGCCAAGACAAGGCTTTGCCATCGACAGCCCTTGGATATTCCCTCAAGGCATTCTTTCTGAGCTGTCAAAACAAACGATGGAAAAGGCCCCTCTGTCTGAGGGCCAGCTCATTTTGCGCTCTGAACCAGCCTTCAGTTCCCTGGGCTGGCCAGCAGATATTGATGCACTGATTGTGGTGGATAAGATCTGGACTACAAATGCTGAAACAGACCATCAAGATGACTCGGTAAAGCTCTACGTTTTGGTTCCGCTGAAATTGCCGAAGAAAGGGCCACCTGAAGGTGACGCCATGAAGACTCTTCTTGAGAAGAAACGTAGAGCCAGCTGGAAAAGTATCGCGCTGACCTCTCCATTACATTCTTGATACGAGAAAATGGCATTGGGAAAGTAAAACCATGAGCGCCCTTGATAACGCATTTAAAGAACTGCGCCGCGTCCACAAGAAATTCGATCTCGAAGGCAGCTTCGAAAAGAACGGCCAGGCAAATGCCAAATGGCCGCAAACCCTACCTCGCTCCGCTGAGATGGACTCCTTCTACGACCTTTGCGAGCCGGTCGATGTGGAAGTCGAAACGGGCTTGACCCCCATCTGCTTTTTCAACTTGGACGCATTGGAAGACGGTCAGGTCGGCTACAAGTGGGCAGGCGAATCCAACAAGACCGAGTTGAATGGGAACTGGCTTGCGCAACATCTGGTTTTCATGGATGACATCGGCGGTGGCAAGCCCGTTATCGCGGTGACTGATATGCCAGGCGCCCCCCGTACTGGCGAGCTACGATGCGGGAGCGCCGTTCAGGATTGCCGACTCTCTCGCTGATTTCCTGCTGGCATTCGCCAAGACTGTCGAGATCGTGCATGGAAAGTTCGACATCTTTGATATCTACAACGACGACGATGAGCTTTCCAGCAAGTTCGTGAAGTTACTCAACAAGGAAGTCAGCCCATTGTTGGGCGAAGACAACTACGAACGCTTTTTTGACTACTTCTACGGTTGAGACCAAGCCCGTAGTCAGCCCCAACAAAAATGGGCACCCGACCTAATCGGCGTGCCCATTTCTCCTACCGCCCCGCCCCCTTTCGAGACGGTACAACCGGTTACTCGTTAACAGTATCTTTCAGCGATTTGCCCGGCTTGAACGCAACAGTGTTGCTCGCCTTGATTTTCACCGGCTCACCGGTTTGCGGGTTTTTGCCGGTGCGGGCGCCGCGATGGCGCTGCAGGAAAGTGCCGAAGCCCACCAGGGTGACGCTGTCCTTGCGGTGCAGGGCGCCAGTGATTTCTTCGAGAATGGCGTTGAGTACGCGGTTGGCCTGTTCTTTGGTGAGATCCGCTTTTTCAGCGATGGCGGCTGCGAGTTCTGGTTTACGCATAAGTGAAGCCTCTTTGACGGTTTTTTGTTGTTATGTCCGTGCTGCTCATCGTTGGAGCAACGCCCAAAGCGCCGCAGGCTCTACTCTGCGGCAGACGGGAGTGAGGATGGCATGCCCTCGCACGCTCCGCCAGTCTCGCGGCGACCTTTCTAAGGTGAAAAACGTGCTTATTCCGACAGAACGACCGGTATTTACGCCAGCAAAGGCGGAAGTTCTTTGTTCAGGGCGAGTTTTTCCATCACGGCGGTGCCGGTCAATGCATACCCCAGCAGGCGACCGCTGGCGTCGCGGCACAGGGCCTTGATGTCGGCACCCTCGCCTTCAACGCTCCAAACGCCTTCGGTGCCCCGTGGTGGTGGTGAAACCACCAGCGGGCAGACCGGCGTCTTGACGGTCACTGGCATCGGGCCGTAGCTGACGGCCGTGGCATTGCCGGCCAAGGTCTGGGCCAGGGCGCGGGCGCAACTCATCAGCGGCATCACGTACAGCAGGTTCAGGCCGTCGACTTCGGCACAGTCGCCCAGGGCGTAGATGTTGGCGTGGGAGGTCTTGAGGTGGCGGTCCACCATGATCCCACGATTGGTCTGCAAGCCGGCGGCAGCGGCCAAGTCGACACGTGGGCGCAGGCCGATGGCCGAGACCACCAGGTCGCAGTGGATCACTTCACCGTCCGACAGGTGCGCCTCCACGCCGTCAGCGGTGCGCTGTAGGCGATTGAGCACCGGGCCCAGGTGGAAACGTGCGCCAAGGCCTTCCAGCCCGGCTTGCACCGCCGCGGCCGCTGCCGGGTGCAGCAGGGTCGGCATGACGTGTTCGCACGGCGCCACCAGGTCGATTTCATAACCGCCAAGGATCAGGTCGTTGGCAAATTCACAGCCGATCAGGCCGGCGCCAAGCAGCAAAACGCGGCGTTTGCCGGCAGCGGCGGCACGGAAGCGTGCGTAGTCTTCGAGGTCGTTGATCGGGAAAATCAGTTCAGCCGCATCGCCTTCAACCGGTACGCGCACGGTTTCTGCGCCCCAGGCCAGGATCAGGTCGCGGTAGGGCACTGCTTCCTCGCCGATCCACAGACGCTTGTGGCCGGGGTCGATGCCGCTGACGCGGGTGTGGGTGCGCACGTCGGCCTTGAGTTGCTCGGCCATGGCGCCCGGTTCGGCCATGCTCAGGCCATCGGCTTCCTTGTTTTTGCCAAAGCCGGTGGAGAGCATGGGCTTGGAGTAGGAGCGCCCGTCATCCGCGGTGATCAGCAGCAATGGGGTCTCGCTGTCGAGCTTGCGAAACTCCCGGGCCACGTTGTAACCGGCCAATCCTGTGCCGATGATCACGACAGGTGCGTTCATTCCTTTCTCCTTGTAGTACGGTTCTTAAATTTGCAGATCAGCCGATTTCGATCATTTCGAAATCCATTTTGCCCACGCCGCAGTCCGGGCACAGCCAGTCTTCCGGGACGTCCTGCCACAGGGTGCCCGGAGCGATTCCGTCATCCGGCCAACCGTCTTTCTCGTCATAGATCAGGCCGCAGACTACACATTGCCACTTCTTCATTACTTGCTTCCTCAGGGTCCAGGCAGTTTGGCCGACGGTCGATGGATCCAGCGTTGCCGTACAGCTCAGGGCGTTTTGTACTGATCGGGGCCGGCAGATGCAAGCACGATCGACGCAAGGCACCGGTTCAGCGCGGCAAAAGTCCAAGGTGCCATGGTAAGCTCGCCGCCTCTTTTGCTGCCAATACTGACTCACCGTGCCGCACTCAATCGACCTTCCCGATGCTTGCCAATGGCTGACCCAGAGCCTTTTGATCCCTGCGCCCGCGCCCTTGACCCTCAACTGGCTGTTCAACGAAGACTCGCTCACCCGGCGGCTGACGTGTCTGTCGGACGACGGCTTCAGCGTGACGCCACTGTTCGAAGGCTGGCAGCCACTGCGCGATGATGAATGTGCTGCCCTGGCGCTGGCGCCGGCCAGTATCGGCTGGGTGCGTGAAGTGTATTTGCGTGGGAAGGGCCAGCCGTGGGTGTTCGCGCGCAGTGTGGCGGCGCGCAGTGCCTTACAGGGCGACGGCTTGCACATGGATGAGTTGGGCAGCCGTTCACTGGGTGAATTGCTGTTTTGCGACCAGGCCTTCACCCGCCAGGCAATCGAGGTGTGCCATTACCCGCGGCAATGGTTGCCCACGGCGGACCAGGCCGACGGGCTGTGGGCACGCCGCTCACGCTTTGATCGCGGTGCGCTGAGCGTGCTGGTGGCGGAAATCTTTTTGCCGAGCTTTTGGCACGCGCTGCATGCCCATCCGGAGAACTGCTGATGTATCAACGCCTGCTCAAATCCCTGAACGGCCTGAACCCGAGGGCCTGGGATTTCATTCAGTTGACCCGGATGGACAAACCCATCGGCATCTACCTGCTGCTGTGGCCGACGCTGTGGGCGCTGTGGATTGCCGGCAAGGGTTCGCCGTCCTTTATCAACATCGTGATTTTCGTGTTGGGCGTGGTGCTGACCCGGGCCGGCGGCTGCGTGATCAATGATTGGGCCGACCGCAAGGTCGACGGCCATGTGAAGCGCACCGAACAGCGCCCGCTGGTGAGCGGCAAAATCAGTTCCAAGGAAGCGCTGGTGTTTTTTGCGGTGCTGATGGGCATCAGTTTCCTGCTGGTGCTGTTGACCAACGCCACCACCATCCTGCTGTCCCTCGGTGGTTTGGCATTGGCGGCGAGCTACCCGTTCATGAAGCGTTACACCTATTACCCTCAAGTGGTGCTGGGCGCGGCGTTTTCGTGGGGCATGCCGATGGCGTTTACCGCCGAGACCGGCAGCTTGCCCGCCGCTGCCTGGCTGCTGTACATCGCCAACCTGCTCTGGACGGTGGGCTATGACACTTATTACGCGATGACAGACCGTGACGACGACTTGAAGATCGGCGTGAAATCCACCGCCATTCTGTTCGGTGATGCCGATCGCGTGATTATCCTTACCCTACAGGGCCTGGCGTTGGTGTGCCTGTTGCTGGCCGGTACACGGTTTGAGTTGGGCGGCTGGTTCCAGCTGGGGTTGCTGGCGGCGGCTGGATGTTTTGCCTGGGAGTTCTGGTACACCCGCGACAAGGATCGGATGAAGTGCTTCAAGGCGTTTTTGCACAACCACTGGGCAGGGTTGGCGATTTTTGTCGGAATTGTGGCGGACTACGCGGTTCGCTGAGGCCGTTTTTCGTGGTGATGGAGCTGACGCCTTCGACGTGCTCGCGAAGGCGTCAGCAGCACCGCGTGGTCAGGGCTTGATCACATGCCACGCCCCACCCTTGCCATCACCGGTCTTGTCACCGGCCTTTTTATCATCCTTGTAGGTGTAGACCGGCTTGCCGTCATAAGCCCACTGGCTGGTCTGGTCGTCGCGGGTGATCACGGTCCATTTGCCCATGGAAGTATCGGTGGACTCAGCCTTCAGCGGCGGCCAGTTGGTCGCGCACTGGTCCTTGCACACTGACTTGCCGTCGGCATCCTTGTCGAAGGTGTAGAGGGTCATGCCCTTGTGGTCGACCAGCATCCCATCTTTAGTCATCGCCGGCTCCGCCGCGAACGCCAGGGTCGGTAGCGTCAACGCGGCCGTTACCAGCAGGGCTTTCCAGGACATCGTGCTGTAAGTCATTGGAACCTTCCTATTTTGGTTGTCAGGATTCGGACCCACAGCGTAGTCCAGAGAGGCGAGAATTGCCCGAGCGACTAAATTACTGTCACACGACTGCAATAATTCCGTTATCTAATGCGGCGCAAGACAGTTAAATGACAAGAGGATTTTTGAGCATGGTTGGCAGGAGCATTCTGATTGTTGACGACGAAGCGCCCATCCGCGAGATGATCGCCGTTGCGTTGGAAATGGCCGGCTATGACTGCCTGGAGGCGGAGAACTCCCAGCAGGCCCATGCCATTATCGTCGACCGCAAGCCGGACTTGGTCCTGTTGGACTGGATGCTGCCAGGCACCTCCGGCATCGAGTTGGCCCGCCGTCTCAAGCGTGACGAGCTGACCGGGGACATCCCGATCATCATGCTCACCGCCAAGGGCGAAGAGGACAACAAGATCCAGGGCCTGGAAGTCGGCGCGGATGACTACATCACCAAGCCGTTTTCCCCACGCGAACTGGTCGCTCGTCTGAAAGCCGTATTGCGCCGCGCCGGCCCAACCGATGGCGAAGCGCCGATTGAAGTCGGCGGCCTGTTGCTGGACCCGATCAGCCACCGCGTGACCATCGACGGTACGCCGGCCGAGATGGGCCCTACCGAATATCGCCTGCTGCAGTTTTTCATGACACACCAGGAGCGCGCCTACACCCGTGGCCAGTTGCTCGACCAAGTGTGGGGCGGCAACGTGTATGTGGAGGAGCGCACCGTGGATGTGCATATCCGCCGCCTGCGCAAAGCCTTGGGCGAGGCCTACGAGAATCTGGTACAAACCGTGCGCGGGACTGGCTATCGGTTTTCAACCAAAGGTTGAGCTACAAGCAATTAGCCACAAGCCGCAAGTTCAAAGCGGACTGCTGTAGCTGGGAGCTTGCAGCTTGAAACTTGAAACTGCTCCGAAGGACGCACCTTGAACCAAAACTGGCATGGCACCCTGATCCGCCACATGCTTTTGCTGATCACCGGCTGCTTGTTGGTGGGCCTGGTCAGTGGTTATTACGGCTGGAGCCTGGCCGTCGGCATTGCCTTGTACCTGGGCTGGACCCTCAAGCAATTGCTGCGCCTGCACGAATGGCTGCGCCAGCACAAACCCGACGAAGCACCACCCGATGGCTACGGTCTATGGGGCGAGGTGTTCGACAGCATCTACCACCTGCAACGCCGCGACCAACGGGTGCGCGGTCGCCTGCAGGCGGTGATCGACCGGGTGCAGGAATCCACCGCCGCGCTCAAAGACGCTGTGATCATGCTCGACAGCGACGGCAACCTGGAATGGTGGAACCGCGCGGCCGAAACCCTGCTGGGCCTCAAGACGCCCCAGGACAGCGGCCAGCCGGTAACCAACCTGGTGCGCCACCCGCGCTTCAAGGAGTACTTCGAACAGGAGAACTACGAAGAAGCCCTGGAAATCCCCTCGCCCACCAATGACCGCGTGCGCATCCAGCTGTACCTGACGCGCTACGGCAACAACGAACACCTGATGCTGGTACGCGACGTGACCCGCATTCATCAGTTGGAACAGATGCGCAAAGACTTCGTCGCCAACGTCTCCCACGAGCTGCGCACGCCTCTGACCGTGATCTGCGGTTACCTGGAGACGCTGGTGGACAACGTCGACGAGATCAACCCGCGCTGGAGCCGGGCCCTGCAGCAGATGCAGCAGCAAGGTTCGCGCATGCAGACACTGCTCAACGACCTGCTCTTGCTGGCTAAGCTTGAGGCAACTGACTACCCGTCGGATAACCATCCGGCGGCCGTGCAAAGCCTGTTGCAGACCATCAAGAACGACGCCCAGGCCCTCTCGGGTCAACGCGGGCAGCAGATCACCCTGGAAGCCGACCCGACCGTGCTGCTCAAAGGCAGCGAAGGTGAGTTGCGCAGTGCGTTTTCCAACCTGGTGTTCAACGCCGTGAAGTACACCCCGGACAAAGGCAATATCCGCATCCGCTGGTGGGCCGACGAACAGGGTGCACATTTGAGCGTGCAGGACTCCGGCATCGGCATCGACGCCAAGCACCTGCCGCGCCTGACTGAGCGTTTCTACCGCGTCGACTCCAGCCGCAACTCCAACACCGGCGGTACCGGGCTCGGCCTGGCGATCGTCAAGCATGTGCTCTTGCGTCACCGCGCCCGCCTGGAAATCAGCAGCGTGCTGGGACATGGCAGCACGTTTACCTGCCATTTTCCGCCGGCGCAGATGACGCGTTCGCGGGTGGTTGGCATAGACGAGTAACTCGAAAACGACGCTCCCACAGGGACATGAGTTGTTTTGGAGAATGTATTCCTTGCCCCGCCCGGCAGTGAGCACTAGGCAAGCGCCCCGTCAGCCGCTACATTGGCCGACTTGGGCCTGCCCTTCAGGCTCACCTGCCACCCCTTATTGAACACGGAACCTGCAAAACCCCATCATGGACCCTTCCCCTGGTATCACCCTCGCTACGCTCTTCGCCGACTTCGGCATGATTCTTTTTGCACTGGTCCTGGTACTGCTCAACGGTTTCTTCGTTGCGGCGGAATTTGCCATGGTCAAACTGCGCTCGACTCGGGTCGAGGCCATCGCCCACACCAACGGCTGGCGCGGGCAGATCCTGCGCACCGTGCACAGCCAGCTCGACGCCTACTTGTCGGCCTGCCAGCTGGGTATCACCCTGGCCTCCCTGGGCCTGGGCTGGGTCGGTGAGCCGGCCTTCGCACACATCCTCGAGCCGCTCCTGGGCGCGATGGGCGTCGAGTCCCCGGAAGTCATCAAAGGCGTGTCGTTCTTTGCCGCCTTCTTCGTGATTTCTTACCTGCACATCGTGGTCGGCGAACTGGCGCCCAAGTCTTGGGCCATCCGCAAGCCCGAGCTGCTATCACTGTGGACGGCAGTGCCGCTGTACCTGTTCTACTGGGCCATGTACCCGGCGATTTACCTGCTCAACGCCAGCGCCAACGCCATCCTGCGCATCGCCGGCCAAGGCGAGCCTGGCCCGCACCACGAACACCACTACAGCCGCGAAGAACTCAAACTGATCCTGCACTCCAGCCGCGGCCAAGACCCAAGCGACCAAGGCATGCGCGTGCTGGCCTCGGCGGTGGAGATGGGCGAGCTAGAGGTGGTGGACTGGGCCAACTCCCGGGAAGACCTGGTGACCCTGGACTTCAACGCTCCGCTCAAGGAAATCCTGGCGCTGTTCCGTCGTCACAAATTCAGCCGTTACCCGGTGTATGACGCGGTGCGCAACGAGTTCGTGGGCCTGTTGCACATCAAGGATTTGCTGCTGGAGCTGGCCGCACTGGACCACATCCCCGAATCCTTCAACCTGGCCGAGCTGACCCGCCCGCTGGAGCGAGTGTCGCGGCATATGCCGTTGTCGCAGTTGCTGGAGCAGTTCCGCAAAGGCGGCGCGCACTTCGCCCTGGTGGAGGAAGCCGACGGCAACATCATCGGCTACCTCACCATGGAGGACGTGCTGGAAGTGCTGGTTGGCGATATCCAGGACGAACACCGTAAGGCCGAGCGCGGCATCCTGGCCTATCAACCGGGCAAGCTGCTGGTGCGCGGCGATACACCGCTGTTCAAGGTCGAGCGCCTGCTGGGTGTCGACCTGGACCACATCGAAGCCGAAACCCTGGCCGGGCTGATCTACGACACCCTCAAGCGGGTGCCGGAAGAGGAAGAAGTGCTGGAGGTGGAAGGCTTGCGCATCATCATCAAGAAGATGAAAGGGCCGAAGATCGTGTTAGCCAAGGTGCTGCTGCTGGATTGAACCCTCAATTGCCCAACGCGAAGTTGGGCAATGCACCCACTGGCTGGTTGAACTCATACGGGATCGACACCAGCCCCGCCTCGCTGGCGCGCTGCACCACAAAATGCAAATGCGGCCCGCTGCTGTTGCCGGTATTACCGGACAACGCCAGCGGGCTTCCCACCGCTACACGCTGCCCTGCCCTGACACTCACCGAACCGTGCTTGAGGTGCAGGTACACGCCCTCGGTGCCGTCATCGTGACGCACCCGCACGAAATTGCCTGAGGCATCACTGCCACGCCCCTCCTGCTCATTTTCGGTCTTCACCACCACACCGCTGCGCGCCGCAATGATCGGCGTGCCTTCCGGCATGGCGATGTCCATGGCGTAGCGGCTCTTGGCGTCGGTATGGCTGAAGCTGCCGTTGGGACCTTGGCTCAGCTGGAACGGGCCGCCGCGCCAGGGCAAGGGATAGCGGTAGGCTTGTTGTGAATAACGCGATTGAGGCACCAGGAGCATCGGCGGTTTCACGCGTTCGACCCGACGCTCCTGGATCACAAATGCCTGGGCGCCAGGGGTTGGCCGGTCACTGAAAAACACCTCGCCATTGGCATCGATGGACTTGAAGAGGGTCATGGCCTGGGTCGAAGTGACGACCGCAGCCAGCCCGCAGCATAGTAGTAAGCGCATGAGCATGGCGTGAACCTGCCGGAATGACTGACCGGCAGGCTAACAACGGATCGTTACAGTCTGTAGCGAGCGGGCTTGTCGGGTCGCCGCATCGTCCGCTCACTACAAATCACGCACCCGGCACAAAATGCTTCTGCGCCGTACCACGTGCAATCAGGCGGGAGATGTAGTCGAGTTTCTGCGCGTCCTGGTCGATAAACCGGAAGGTCAGTTGCAGCCAGTCGCTGTCGGGCTTGGGTTCGAAGGCGACGATGGCATGCAGGTAGCCGTTGAGGCGCGCCACTTCAGCGCTGTCGCCTTGTTCAAGGTCGAGCACGGCGCTTTCCAGTACCTGAGGCAGGACTTCGCCGCGACGGACCACCAACAGCGCTTCCTTAATGCTCAACGCCTTGATCACGCATTGCTGGGTGCCACTGGACAGGCGCAACTGACCTTGACCACGACCGCCGGCCGCGGCCGGCGCTTGAGCCGGCGGACTGTTGGGCAGGCCACGGCTCGGCGCAGGAGCAGCAGCCACTGGCGCCGACTTGACCGCTTCGGGTTTGCCACCGGTCAGTGCGCTCAGGGAGTCGTTGCCGAAGGCTGAGTTCATCTTGGTGGGTGCGCTGGCGACCAGGGCGTCAAGGCGGCCGACCTTGTGCAGCGCCTGCTTGACCTTGCTCAGCAACTGTTCGTTGGTGAACGGCTTGCTGACGTAACCGGAAACCCCGGCCTGGATGGCCTGGACCACGTTTTCCTTGTCGCCACGGCTGGTCACCATCACGAATGGCATGGCCTTGAGGTGAGGTTGCTCACGGCACCAGGTCAACAGCTCAAGCCCGGACATCTCCGGCATTTCCCAGTCGCACAGCACCAGGTCGAAGGATTCGCGCATCAGGATGGCCTGGGCCTTTTTACCGTTCACCGCGTCTTCAAGCTTGATCCCGGGAAAGTAGTTGCGCAGGCACTTCTTCACCAGGTCGCGGATAAACGAGGCGTCATCCACCACCAATACACTGACTTTACTCATCGACCCTTCATCCTATAAAAACTTCGGCACGCAAGACGCCTGACTGATGGCATTTTGCCAAAACTCTGCAGTCACGTTCGGACTATCTTTCATCCGAGACGTAATAAATTCAGCTGCCGCAAACGAAAACGCCCGACCAAAGGCCGGGCGTTAATTTCTCGGGCAACCTTACTTATCGTCAGTTACGCCCGGAACATTAGGGATTTGATCGACTGAACCTTCAACTTCGGCCTTCATACGCTTAAGGCCCATGTGCCGTACGTCGGTACCGCGCACCAGGTAGATCACCAATTCCGAGATATTGCGCGCGTGGTCGCCGATGCGCTCCAGGGAGCGCAGTACCCAGATAATGCTCAAGACCCGCGAGATAGAGCGCGGATCTTCCATCATGTAGGTCGCCAGCTCGCGAAGCGCGGTCTTGTATTCGCGGTCAATGACCTTGTCGTACTGGGCCACCGACAGGGCCAGGTCGGCGTCGAAGCGCGCAAACGCGTCGAGTGCATCACGCACCATGTTGCGCACTTGGTCGCCGATATGACGCACTTCCACATAACCGCGCGGTGCTTCGCCTTCTTCGCACAGCTGGATGGCACGGCGGGCGATCTTGGTGGCTTCGTCGCCGATGCGCTCCAGGTCGATCACCGACTTGGAGATGCTGATGATCAAACGCAAGTCGGAGGCCGCCGGCTGGCGACGGGCGAGAATGCGCAGGCATTCCTCGTCGATGTTGCGTTCCATCTGGTTGATCTGGTCATCGATCTCACGCACTTGCTGGGCCAAGCCCGAGTCGGCCTCGATCAGCGCAGTAACGGCGTCGTTGACTTGCTTCTCCACCAACCCGCCCATCGCCAGGAGGTGGCTGCGCACTTCCTCAAGCTCGGCGTTGAACTGCGCGGAGATATGGTGGGTGAGGCCTTCTTTGCTAATCATGCGTTTGCTCCGCAAAAGCTGTAAGCCGCAAGCTACAAGCTGCAAGCTGATGTGTGTCGTTGATCAAACTGCTTTTACTTGCCGCTTGATGCGGCTTGCAGCTGCTCGAACTAGCCGTAGCGACCGGTGATGTAGTCTTCGGTCTGCTTCTTCGCCGGATTGGTGAACAGAGTATCGGTATCGCCGAATTCCACCAGCTTGCCCATGTACATGAACGCGGTGTAGTCGGAAACCCGCGCCGCCTGTTGCATGTTGTGGGTCACGATGACGATGGTGAACTTGGACTTGAGCTCGTAGATCAGCTCTTCAACCTTCAGCGTCGAAATCGGATCGAGTGCCGAGCAAGGTTCGTCGAGCAGCAGCACTTCCGGTTCCACCGCGATGGTGCGCGCGATCACCAAACGTTGCTGCTGGCCGCCGGACAAGCCGAGTGCCGACTCGTGCAGGCGGTCTTTGACCTCGTCCCACAGCGCCGCGCCCTTGAGTGCCCACTCAACCGCTTCGTCGAGAATGCGCTTCTTGTTGATGCCCTGGATGCGCAGGCCGTAGACCACGTTTTCGTAGATGGTCTTGGGGAACGGGTTGGGCTTCTGGAACACCATGCCCACGCGGCGGCGCAGCTCGGCCACGTCTTCGCCCTTGCGGTAGATGTTGGTGCCGTAGAGGTTGATGGCACCTTCCACGCGGCAACCGTCGACCAGGTCGTTCATGCGGTTGAAGGTGCGCAGCAGCGTCGACTTGCCGCAGCCCGACGGGCCGATGAAGGCGGTCACACGCTGCTTGGGGATGTTCATGCTGACGTCGAACAGCGCCTGCTTTTCACCGTAGTACAGGCTCAGGCCCGGCACTTCGATGGCCACGGTTTCCTGCGCCAGGCTCAGGCTCTGCTTGTCGCGACCCAGGGCAGACATGTTGATGCCGTGGGAATGGGTGTCTTGTTGCATGGTCTCACTCCGTTCGTAGCTGCACGCTTTTAGCTGCAAGCTGCAAGATTTGAGCAAAAGCGGCTTGCAGCTTGCCGCTTGTGGCGAATGGCTTTAGCTGTCCAACGCTTTGTATTTTTCGCGCAGGTGGTTACGGATCCACACCGCCGACAAGTTGAGCGTGGCGATCACCAGCACCAGCAGCAAGGCGGTGGCGTACACCAGTGGCCGTGCCGCCTCGACGTTAGGGCTCTGGAAGCCGACGTCATAGATATGGAAGCCCAGGTGCATGATCTTCTGGTCCAGGTGCAAGTACGGATAGTTGCCGTCCAGCGGCAGCGACGGGGCCAGCTTCACTACACCTACCAGCATCAGCGGCGCCACTTCACCGGCGGCGCGGGCCACGGCGAGGATCATGCCGGTCATCATCGCCGGGCTGGCCATCGGCAGTACGATCTTCCACAGCGTCTCCGCCTTGGTCGCGCCGAGTGCCAAGGAACCTTCACGTACGGTGCGAGGAATCCGCGCCAGGCCTTCTTCAGTGGCCACGATCACCACCGGCACCGCCAGCAGCGCAAGGGTCAACGAAGCCCAAAGCAGGCCCGGCGTACCGAAGGTCGGCGCCGGCAGGGCTTCGGCGAAGAACAGGCGGTCAACCGAGCCACCCAATACATACACGAAGAAGCCCAGGCCGAATACGCCGTAGACGATGGCCGGTACGCCGGCCAGGTTGTTCACGGCAATACGGATGATGCGCGTCAAGGTGTTCTGCTTGGCGTATTCACGCAGGTACACCGCCGCCAGCACGCCGAACGGCGTCACGATCATCGCCATGATCAGGGTCATCATCACGGTGCCGAAGATGGCCGGGAAGATCCCGCCTTCGGTGTTGGCTTCCCGTGGGTCATCGCTGAGGAATTCCCAGACCTTGGTGAAGTAGAAGCCGATCTTGGTAACAGTGCCCATGGCATTCGGCTGATAGGCGTGCACCACCTTACCGATACCGATTTCGACTTCCTTGCCGCTGCCGTCACGGGCGGTCAGCGAGTCGCGGTTGAACTGGGCATGCAGGTCGGCCAAGCGTGCCTCGATGTCCTGGTAACGGGCGTTCAGTTCCGCGCGGTCAGCGTCCATGTCGGCTTGGGCGGCGGCGTCGAGCTTACCTTCCAGCTCGAGTTTGCGACCGTGCAGGCGGATGCGTTCAAGGCCAGCATTGATCGCGCCTATGTCGGACTTCTCCAGGGTCTTGAGCTGGGCAGCCAGCTTGTTGACGCGGTCGACCCGGGCCTGCAGCTCTGGCCACGCAGCTTCGCCTTCGGCGATGACCTTGCCATCCTGTTTGACGTTGACCAGCGTGCCGTAGAAGTTGCCCCACTCACGCCGCTCAATGGTCATCAGGTTCGCAGGCGTGGTCTGGTCCTTGAGCCACTCGCCGACGATCCAGGTGAAGTCGTTGCCGTTCAGGTCGCGGTTGCCGACCTTGATCAGCTCGCGGGTCATGAATTCCGGGCCTTGGTTCGGCACGGGCAGGCCAGCGCTTTTCAGGCGCTCACGCGGTACTTCTTCTTTCTGCACCACTTCGCCGATGACGATGTGATTGGCCTGGCCCGGTACCGTGTAGTTGGCCTGGATCAGGTCGGCTGGCCAGAAGTGGCCCAAACCACGCACCGCAATCACAGCCAGCAAACCAATGGTCATGATGACCGCGATGGACACCGCGCCACCGCTGATCCAGACGCCAGGGGCGCCGCTCTTGAACCATCCATTCAGGGAGTTCTGTTTCACAGACTTCTACCTTTCTTAAAGCGACGAGTATTTCTTGCGCAGACGCTGACGGATCAGCTCGGCGAGGGTGTTCATAATGAAGGTGAACAACAGCAGCACCATCGCCGAGAGGAACAGCACGCGGTAGTGACTACCGCCGACTTCCGACTCGGGCATTTCCACCGCGACGTTGGCCGCGAGCGTGCGCAGGCCTTCGAACAGGTTCATCTCCATCACCGGGGTGTTACCGGTGGCCATCAACACGATCATGGTCTCGCCGACAGCGCGGCCCATGCCGATCATCAGCGCCGAGAAGATGCCCGGGCTGGCGGTCAGAATCACCACGCGGGTCATGGTCTGCCACGGCGTAGCGCCCAGGGCCAGGGAGCCCAGGGTCAGGCCGCGCGGCACGCTGAACACAGCGTCTTCGGCGATGGAGTAAATGTTCGGGATCACCGCGAAACCCATGGCCAAACCGACCACCAGGGCGTTGCGCTGGTCGTAGGTGATGCCCAGGTCGTGGGAGATCCACATACGCATGTCACCGCCAAAGAACCAGGTTTCCAGGTAGGGGCTCATGTACAGCGATAGCCAACCCACAAACAGGATCACCGGGATCAGGATCGCACTTTCCCAACCATCGGGAACCCGCAGGCGGATCGACTCAGGCAGGCGGCTGAACACAAAGCCGGCGACCAGGATGCCAATCGGCAACAGCATCAGCAGGCTGAAAATGCCCGGTAGATGCCCTTCCACATACGGCGCCAGGAACAGGCCGGCGAAGAAGCCGAGGATCACCGTCGGCATGGCTTCCATCAGCTCGATCACCGGCTTCACCTTGCGGCGCAGGCTCGGGGCCATGAAGTAAGCGGTGTAGATCGCGGCGGCAACTGCGAGCGGCGCAGCCAGCAGCATGGCGTAGAACGCAGCCTTCAAGGTGCCGAAGGTCAGCGGGGCCAGGCTCATCTTGGGCTCGAAGTCGGTGTTGGCGGCGGTCGATTGCCAGACGTATTTAGGCTCGTCGTAGTTTTCGTACCAGACCTTGCTCCACAACGCGCTCCAGGAGACTTCCGGGTGCGGGTTGTCCAGCATCAACGGTTGCAACTTGCCGCCGGCTTCCACAATTACGCGGTTGGCCCGTGGCGATATGCCGAACACGCCCTCGCCATCGACCACCGGGTCGACCAGCAGGGTGCGGTGCGCGGTGCTGTGGAACACGCCAAACTTGCCGGACGCATCGAGGGCGGTAAAGCCTTTGCGGCGCTCTTCGGCGGATATTTCAACGATAGGCGTGGTGCCCATCTGGAAGGTGCGGATCTGCTTGAGGTGCTGCTCGCCATCCGGGTCACGGGCCATGAACCACTGGGCCAGGCCGCCCTTGGAGTTACCGATGATCAGCGAGATACCACCCACCAACTGAGTGCTGGCGGTGACTTCAGCGTTGCCGTCTTCCAGCAGCTTGTAGCGACCGTTGAGGCTTTTGTCGCGCAGGCTGAATACATCGGCGAGGGCACGGCCGTTAATCACATAGAGCCACTGCTGGCGTGGGTCGATGAAGATCGCCTTCACGGGCTCAGTCATTTGCGGCAGTTCGATACGCTTCTGCTCGCTGGTGACTTCGCCGGTCATCATGTTTTCTTCACGGCTCAGGGACAACACGTTCAAGTGCGAACCGGCCGAACCTGCGACTACCAAGGTGGAGTCCGTGGCGTTGAGGGCGACGTGCTCCAGCGGACGGCCAGCGTTATCCAGCACGATCGGCGTTTCGCCGTAAGGGTATTCGATTGCAGGCGAAATGGTTTTCTTGCCGTCCGGGTAGGACACCTTATAGGTGTGGCGGAATACCAGGGACT
Organism: Pseudomonas sp. EA_65y_Pfl1_P113; assembly: GCF_963970525.1. Taxonomy (NCBI): domain Bacteria; kingdom Pseudomonadati; phylum Pseudomonadota; class Gammaproteobacteria; order Pseudomonadales; family Pseudomonadaceae; genus Pseudomonas; species Pseudomonas sp. EA_65y_Pfl1_P113. The sequence goes on along the minus strand of NZ_CAXAQM010000012.1, from coordinate 86,684 downwards.
GGCCATTGGACAAACCAAGGATCACCAGCGGGCTGCCGGGTTGGTCTTCGCCGATGGACGCAACGCTGGCGCCGGCGGGCAGCGGCAGGTCGACACGCTTGAGTTCGGCGCCCGTCGCTACATCAAAAAACAGCGCCTGGCCCTTGTCGGAAACCCGCATGGCGACTTGGTTCTGTTCTTCGAGGGAAATCATCAGCGGCTTGCCGGCGTCCTGGATCCAGGCCGGGGTCAGTGCGTCTTCCTTGGTCAATGAGGCGCCCTGGAACAAGGGCGCGACTACATAAGCAAGAAAGAAGAAAATCAGGGTGATGGCGCCGAGGACAGCGAGGCCGCCGACCAGTACATACCAACGGGTCAGTCGGTCCTTGAGCGCGCGAATGCGGCGTTTGCGTTGCAGCTCAGGCGTATTGAAATCAATGCGCTTGGGGGGAGAAGTCGTCGTCATGGTGGAATTGGCCAGATCATTCATGCGCACACCCTAGCGATCCTGTATGACAGAAAGATGACAGTGCAGTGACGCAAAAAATCCGCCGCGAAGCATAGCTGGCAGCGGATTGGAAAATTCGGACGCGGAGCCGGCAGGCCGGCCCCGCAGAGGCAATCAGTTGCCTTCTTTCAGACCCAGGTCAGCCAGTGCCTTGGCGGCAACTTTGGCTGGCAGTGGGATGTAGCCGTCTTTCACTACAACTTCCTGGCCCTGTTTGGACAGCACCAGTTTCACGAACTCAGCTTCCAGCGGCGCCAGAGGCTTGTTCGGTGCTTTGTTGACGTACACATAGAGGAAGCGCGACAGCGGGTATTTGCCGTTCAGGGCGTTTTCTTCGCTGTCTTCGATGAACTCAGTGCTGCCTTTTTTGGCCAGGGCCACTGTTTTCACGCTGGCCGTCTTGTAGCCGATGCCCGAGTAACCGATGCCGTTCAGCGAAGAGCTGATCGACTGCACGACCGAAGCCGAGCCCGGTTGTTCGTTCACATTTGGCTTGTAGTCGCCTTTGCACAGGGCTTCTTCTTTGAAGTAGCCGTAGGTGCCGGACACCGAGTTACGACCGAACAGTTGTACTGGCTTGTTGGCCAGGTCGCCGGTCACGCCCAGGTCACCCCAGGTTTTCACTTCAGCTTTAGCACCGCACAGGCGAGTCGACGAGAAGATGGCGTCGACTTGTTCCATGGTCAGGTGCTGGATCGGGTTGTCCTTGTGCACGAATACAGCCAGGGCATCCACGGCAACCGGGATAGCGGTTGGCTTGTAGCCGTACTTCTGCTCGAAGGCGGCCAGTTCGGTGTCCTTCATCTTGCGGCTCATCGGGCCCAGGTTGGAGGTGCCTTCAGTCAGCGCAGGTGGCGCGGTAGCGGAGCCGGCAGCTTGAATCTGGATGTTGACGTTCGGGTATTCCTTCTTGTAACCCTCGGCCCACAGGGTCATCAGGTTAGCCAGGGTATCGGAACCGACGCTGGACAAGTTGCCCGACACACCAGTGGTTTTAACGTAAGCCGGGATTGCCGGATCAACGCCAGCGGCCACCGCGTTGGCGGTCGCAACGCCAGCAGCGACAAAAGTCATTGCCGCCATCAAACGTTTCAGTTTCATGCCTTGCTCCTAGCAGATAGGGATAATTGGATCGGGGCCAAGTATCAGGAGGCCGTGTGAACACTCTATGTCGGGAATGTGACAGTTAGATGAAAGGCCACTATTGGCAAGGGAGGGGATACAGCGAGGAACGGCCATCACTCCCACGCAGGCCGTGGGAGTGATCGTTATCAAACAATCAGCGGGAGCGCTTCCAGAGATACCCACCCACCACCATCCCCATCACACACAGCGCGGCAACGTAGTAGGCCGGGCCCATTGGGCTTTCTTTCATCAACAGCGACACGGCCAGCGGCGTCAGCCCGCCGAACACGGCGTAGGCCACGTTGTAGGAGAACGACAACCCGCTGAAGCGCACCACGGGCGGGAAGGCTTTGACCATCACGTATGGCACTACGCCGATGGTGCCTACGAACAGGCCGGTCAAGGCGTACAGCGGGAACAGCCAGTCCGGGTGGGCCATCAGGCTGTGATACAGCGTCCAGGAAGTCGCCAGTAACAGCGCACAACCGACGATCAGCACGCGGCCGGCGCCGAAACGGTCGGCCAGGGCGCCCGAGGCGATGCAGCCCAGGCTCAGGGTGACGATGGCCAGGCTGTTGGCCTGCAGCGCCACGGTCGGGCTGAAGTGGTAAACGGTTTGCAGCACAGTCGGGGTCATCAGGATGACCACCACGACGCCGGCGGACAGCAGCCAGGTCAGCAGCATCGACAGCACGATGGCGCCACGGTGGTCGCGCAACACCGCGCGCAACGGCAACTCGGCGGCCAGGGTCTTGCGTTGCTGCATCTCGGCGAAGATCGGTGTTTCATGCAGCCACCGGCGCAGGTACACCGACAGCAGGCCGAACACACCGCCGAGCAGGAACGGGATCCGCCAGGCGTAATCGGAGACCTGCTCCGGGGTATAAAGCGTGTTAATGGCGGTGGCCACCAGCGAACCCAGCAAAATGCCGGCGGTCAGGCCGCTGGTCAGGGTGCCGCAGGCGTAGCCGATATGGCGTGGCGGTACGTGCTCGGAGACAAACACCCAGGCGCCGGGTACTTCGCCACCAATGGCTGCGCCCTGGATGATGCGCATCAGCAGTAGCAGGACTGGCGCCCACAGGCCGATCTGCGCGTAAGTCGGCAGCAGGCCCATGATCAGGGTCGGCACGGCCATCATGAAGATGCTCAGGGTGAACATCTTCTTGCGACCCAGTAGGTCACCGAAGTGCGCCATGATGATGCCGCCCAACGGGCGTGCCAGGTAACCCGCGGCGAAGATGCCGAAGGTCTGCATCATGCGCAGCCATTCGGGCATGTCGAGGGGGAAGAAGAGTTTCCCGACCACGGTGGCGAAAAACACGAAAATGATGAAATCATAAAACTCCAACGCCCCGCCCAAGGCAGACAGCGACAGGGTTTTGTAGTCGTTGCGGGTCAGCGGGCGCGAAGGTTGCGCACTGCTTGCAGGCACGGAGGACATGGCAAGGCTTCTCTTATTAGTCAGAACGGCAAGCCCGAGGTGTTGGAAGGGCCGGAGCAGGTTCGGCAAGATAGCAAATCGCCCGGAAAAGCACACCAGAAGCACAGTTGTCACAAAAAGCCCCCATACAGCCGCGAATTGCCGACCAAATGAGCCCCCAGAGGTCGTCGTGGCGCCAGGGTCCCGATATACTCGGCCCTTGCAGGCGCAAGAACCGCAGTCTTGAGGGGCTGCTGTGCCAAAACGTTGTTGGGTGCCGTCCAGCCGATTTGGCAGAGTTTCCCTTTAGTACGCCTTACGAGAAATGCATCACGCGGTGTATGTTGGTGCTCAAACGTTTTTCCATAAGACGGCTATCCACTTGAAATACCCATGAAGCGTCACGGGTCAGAGGCCCTCGGCATGATCGAACTCGAACAAGAAGATCCAATCCCGCAAGGCGATCTCGCCCTGCAAATCACCGCGCTTCCACGTGAAACCAACGGTTTCGGCGATATCTTCGGCGGCTGGCTGGTCGCGCAGATGGACCTCGCCGGCACAGCCATGGCCAGCAAGGTCGCGGGCGGGCGTGTCGCCACCGTGGCGATTGATCGCATGGCGTTCCTTGTGCCGGTCGCGGTGGGCGCACAGCTTTCCTTCTATACCCAGGCCCTGGAAATCGGCCGCAGCTCGATCCAGATGATGGTCGAAGTGTGGAGCGACGACCCGCTGTCCAGCGAATGGCGCAAGGTCACCGAGGCCGTATTCGTGTTCGTCGCCATCGATGGCAGCGGCCGTACGCGCTCGGTACCGTCACGCGCGCGTTAAACCTCACACGGTTTTGACGGTCAATTGCCCCATTGCCTGCCATTGAAGAGTGTTGCTATGCCTACGCCCCACGTTGAGACCGTGAAAATCGACGAGCTGGATTGCTGGCGCATCCGCCACAACGGCGCCGAACTGATGGTGGCCCAACAGGGCGCACATATCTTCAGTTACGGACGCGACGGCGAGCAGCCGCTGATCTGGCCGAACCCTGAAGCGGTGTTCAAGCAAGGCAAAGGCATTCGTACTGGTGTCCCCGTGTGTTGGCCGTGGTTTGGCGTGTTCGACCGCAACCCCCAGAGCGTCAAGGCGATGCGTCAAAGCGATCAGCCTGCCGGCGCGCACGGTTTTGCGCGCACAGCACGCTGGGAATTGGCCGCTACCAGGCTTGAAGGCAAGGCATTGCGCGTTGACCTGATGCTGCCAGTACCCGCGGGCGGCTTCCCTGGTTGGCCCCATCAAGTCGACCTGACACTCAGCCTGCTGCTCGACGACCAACTGCATATCCGCCTCACCAGCCACAACCGTGGCACCGACACCGTGACCTTCAGCCAGGCGCTGCACACTTATTTCGCCGTGAGCGATGTGCGCAACGTGCAGGTCGAAGGGCTGGACGGATCGGCGTATATCGATACCGCCGACGGCTGGAGCACAAAACAGCAATCCGGGCTGCTGCACTTCACCGGCGAGACCGACCGAATCTACCTGGATACACCCGCGCAGTTGAGCATCATCGATAACGACTGGCAGCGCCGTATCCAGCTCACCGGCCAGGGTTCGAAGTCGACCGTGATCTGGAACCCCTGGACCGAGCGTGCCAAGGCCTTTGATGACATGGCTGACGATGGCTGGACAGGCATGCTGTGCATCGAAACAGCGAATGTGCTGGATGATGTGATAAGCCTGGCACCCGGTGAAAGCCACACGCTGGGCGTGAGCATCGCCGGTATCGCCCTGTAAACGCCGATCAAAATGTGGGAGCTGGCTTGCCTGCGATGCAGACGATTCGGTGTATCAGTGACACCGAGCCGATGCTATCGCAGGCAAACCAGCTCCCACATTGATTGGTGTTGAGCCCTAGAGATCAGATTCCTTCACCACCCGTACCTTCCCCGCATCCAGGGCATAGGCGGCGTCGGCCAAATCGTTGTTGACCTTCTCCACCTTCAACGTGCCCGTGACCCACAGCGGCGTGTAAATATCATCCAGCTTCAGCCCTTTGGGATAACGCACCAACACTAATTGGTTAGGCGGCGGTGGCGGCACATGGATACACGCGCCCGGATACGGCACCAGGAAGAACAGCGTGCTGCGGCCCTTGGCGTCGGTTTCCAACGGCACCGGGTAGCCGCCGATGCGGATGTTCTTGCCGTTCATGGCCGCCACGGTCTTGGCGGAATACATCACCGCCGGCAAGCCCTTGCTCTGCTTCAAGCCGCCTTTTTCGGTAAAGGTGCCTTGGGCTTCGGGCGAGTTGTGGTCGATCTCGGGCATGGCTTCGAGGGCTTTTTGATCCGACAGCGGCATCAGGTCGAGCCAGTCGGTTTCCGGCAGTTCGCCGGCGTGTGCCAGGCCAGAGCCCAGCAAGAGGAGAGTCAATAGAAGACGGCGCATGGAGAGGCTCGCAAGTACAAGTGCCGAGCATTCTAGCCCTCTGCGCCTGCGCAGCGCAGAGGACTTTGTCGGCTGATTACTTTCTTTTGATCAAGCCGTAGATCACCAGCAGCACGATGGCGCCGACCAAGGCACCGAGGAAGCCTGCGCCTTGACCAGCCTGGTAGATACCCAGTGCCTGACCACCGTAGGTCGCGGCCAGAGAGCCGGCGATACCCAACAGGATGGTCATGATCCAGCCCATGCTGTCGTCGCCAGGCTTGAGGAAACGCGCGAGCAGACCGACGATCAAGCCGATAAAGATGGTTCCGATGATACCCATGGCATTTCCCTCTGATTGAAAGTGAACTATGCCAAAGCCTAGTCAGGCTTGGGCATCCTGCAATCAGAGGATGGCGGTCACCGAATGGTTCCCGCCGATCCCTGAGTTATTGTTCGGCGATCAGCGCCTCGACCTTGACGATCTGCGCTTCGAGAGTCGCACGGTCTTTGCAGCGCAGGTTGGCGTGACCGACCTTGCGCCCGGCCTTGAAGGCCTTGCCGTAGTGATGCAGGTGACAGTCGTCGATGGCGATGACTTTTTCCACCGGCGGTACCGCACCGATGAAGTTGAGCATGGCGCTTTCGCCGACCTTGGCCGTGGAACCCAGCGGCAAGCCCGCAACCGCCCGCAGGTGGTTTTCGAACTGGCTGCACTCGGCACCTTCGGTGGTCCAGTGCCCGGAATTGTGCACGCGCGGGGCGATTTCGTTGGCCTTCAGGCCACCGTCGACTTCAAAGAACTCGAACGCCATCACGCCCACATAGTCCAGTTGCGTGAGCACACGGCTGGAATAATCTTCGGCCAGCGCCTGCAACGGGTGATCGGTGCTGGCCACGGACAGCTTGAGAATGCCACTGTCGTGGGTGTTGTGCACCAACGGGTAGAAGCGGGTTTCGCCATCACGTGCACGCACAGCGATCAGCGAGACTTCACCCGTGAACGGCACGAAGCCTTCCAACAGGCACGCGACGCTGCCCAGTTCGGTAAAGGTACCGACCACATCGGCGGCAGTGCGCAGAACTTTCTGGCCCTTGCCGTCATAACCCAGGGTGCGGGTTTTCAGCACGGCCGGCAGGCCGATGTTGGCGACAGCGGCGTCCAGGTCCGCCTGGGACTGGATGTCGGCGAAGGCTGGGGTCGGAATGCCCAGGTCCTTGAACATACTTTTCTCAAACCAGCGGTCGCGGGCAATGCGCAAGGCTTCAGCGCTCGGATAGACCGGCACGAACTGCGACAGGAACGCTACGGTTTCAGCCGGAACGCTTTCGAACTCGAAGGTCACCAGATCGACTTCGTCGGCCAGTTGGCGCAGGTGGTCCGGGTCGCTGTAGTCAGCCCGCAGGTGTTCACCCAAGGCGGACGCGCAGGCGTCCGGCGCCGGGTCCAGGAAAGCGAAGTTCATCCCCAGCGGGGTGCCCGCCAAGGCCAGCATGCGGCCCAATTGGCCGCCACCGATTACACCGATTTTCATCGTCAACAACCTCAGGCGATACGTGGGTCTGGATTGTCCAGCACGCTGTCTGTCTGCTCAGCACGGAATTTTTTCAGCACCGCGTGGAACTGCGGGTGCTTGGCGCCCAGGATGCTGGCGGACAGCAAAGCGGCGTTGATCGCGCCGGCCTTGCCGATCGCCAGGGTCGCCACCGGAATGCCGGCTGGCATCTGCACGATGGACAACAGCGAATCCACGCCCGAGAGCATCGCCGACTGCACCGGCACACCAAGCACCGGCAGGTGCGTCTTGGCCGCACACATGCCAGGCAAGTGCGCTGCACCGCCGGCACCGGCAATGATCACCTCAATGCCACGGGATTCTGCTTCATCGGCATACTGGAACAGCAAATCCGGGGTGCGGTGGGCGGAGACCACCTTCACTTCATACGGAATGCCGAGTTTTTCCAGCATATCGGCGGTGTGGCTAAGGGTGGACCAATCGGACTTGGAGCCCATGATCACGCCAACCAATGCACTCATCGTCGTGCCTCTTCTCTCTGGGCGCCCGCGGGCGCGTCAAAAAACAACAAGCCACGCGGGAAATCCGGCGTGGCTTGTTGTACGAAATTGGGCCAGTTGGACCGGCCGAAGGCCGCGCAGTATACCGTAATAATTAAGATAAACAGCCCCTTGGATGACCATCTGTCTAGCGGCGCAAAGTGGCGGTTTTATTGACTTATGAGTCAGTCCAAGGCGCTGGAGAATCATGTGGGAGCGAGCAAGTCGACGCGTGGAACCGCCGCTCCCATATTTGATTTTCGTCGCCCTCAGGTGCCTTGCGCCGCGCCACCTTCCAGTTTGCGCCACAACAACCGCACGTTCGCCTTGCGCACCAACGCACAGCGATACAAACGAATCTCCAGCGGCACATGCCATTGCGGCCCGCCGCACACCACCAATTCCCCGCGCGCCAGTTCAGCGCGTACGCTGAGCTGCGGCACCCAGGCGATGCCCAACCCTTCCAAGGCCATGCTTTTGAGGCTGTCCGCCATGGCGGTTTCGTAAACCGTGGTAAAGCGCAGCGCACGCTGGCGCAGCAGCAAGTTCACCGAACGCCCGAGAAACGCACCGGCGCTGTAGGCCAGCAACGGCACGCTGCCCTCGCCTTCCAGGTCGAACAGTGGCTTGCCGTCGGCATCGGCGGCGCATACCGGGAGCATTTCGGTGTTGCCCAGGTGCAAGGACGGGAAGATTTCGGCGTCCATCTGCATCGCCGCGTCGGGATCGTAGAACGCGAGCATCAGGTCGCAACCGCCTTCGCGCAGGGCGTGCACGGCATCGCCGACGTTGGTCGCAACCAGCCGCGTGGCGATGTTCAATCCTTCGTTGCGCAGTTGCGCGATCCAGCGCGGGAAGAAGCCCAGTGCCAGGGAGTGGGCAGCCGCCACTTGCATGACTTCGCCCTGCCCGCCTTCCAGATGATGCAAATGGCGCAGCACTTCACCGAGCTGTTCGACCACGGTGCGCGCGGTGACCAAAAACAGCTGCCCCGCCGCCGTCAGCTCCACCGGGGTGCGTGAGCGGTTGACCAAGGTCAGGCCTAGCGCAGCTTCCAGGCTGCGGATGCGTCGGCTGAACGCCGGCTGGGTGACGAAGCGCCGTTCTGCCGCCTGTGAAAAACTGCGCGTTGCCGCCAGGGCACTGAAGTCTTCCAGCCATTTGCTCTCAAGGTTCATCACTTGCTCCCACGGGTACGCACCATTTTGGCACACACGCCCGCCATCATAGCTGGGTCACATGCGCATTATGCCGTTTGTGCATAGGCCAGTGCTTAACAGCATTGGCCCAAAAACGTCTACACGCCTAGCATTCGCAGCGTTCCGGCCTGTTCCGGGTCGCTATTGAGATGATTTTCGTCATGTCCTCCGCTGCATCATTCCGCACAGAAAAAGACCTGCTTGGCGTACTCGAAGTACCTGCCCAAGCGTATTACGGCATCCAGACCCTGCGAGCGGTGAATAACTTCCGCCTCTCGGGCGTTCCGATTTCGCATTACCCGAAATTGGTGGTCGGCCTGGCAATGGTCAAACAAGCAGCCGCTGACGCCAACCGCGAGTTGGGCCAGCTCAGCGAAGCCAAGCACGCTGCCATCAGCGAAGCCTGTGCCCGCCTGATACGCGGCGATTTCCACGAAGAATTCGTGGTGGACATGATTCAAGGCGGCGCCGGCACTTCAACCAACATGAATGCCAACGAAGTCATCGCCAACATCGCGTTGGAGGCCATGGGCCACAACAAGGGCGAATACCAGTACCTGCACCCGAACAACGACGTGAACATGGCGCAGTCGACCAACGACGCCTACCCGACCGCGATCCGCCTGGGTCTGCTGCTGGGCCATGACGCGTTGCTGGCCAGCCTCGACAGCCTGATCCAGGCGTTCGCTGCCAAGGGCGTCGAGTTCAGCCACGTGCTGAAAATGGGCCGTACCCAATTGCAAGACGCCGTGCCGATGACGCTAGGCCAGGAATTCCGCGCCTTCGCCACTACCCTCAGCGAAGACTTGGCCCGCCTGAAAACCCTGGCGCCAGAACTGCTGACCGAAGTGAACCTGGGCGGCACCGCCATCGGCACCGGCATCAACGCCGACCCGCGTTACCAGGCCCTGGCCGTTCAGCGTCTGGCAACCATCAGCGGCCAGCCGCTGGTACCGGCTGCCGACCTGATCGAAGCCACCTCCGACATGGGCGCGTTCGTGCTGTTCTCCGGCATGCTCAAGCGGACCGCGGTGAAACTGTCGAAGATTTGCAACGACCTGCGCCTGCTGTCCAGCGGCCCACGTACCGGCATCAACGAAATCAACCTGCCGGCACGCCAGCCAGGCAGCTCGATCATGCCCGGCAAGGTCAACCCGGTCATCCCGGAAGCCGTTAACCAGGTCGCGTTCCAAGTCATCGGCAACGACCTGGCGCTGACCATGGCCGCCGAAGGCGGCCAACTGCAACTGAACGTGATGGAACCGCTGATCGCCTTCAAGATCTTCGACTCGATCCGCCTGCTGCAACGCTCCATGGACATGCTGCGCGAGCACTGCATCGTCGGCATCACCGCCAACGAAGCCCGCTGCCGCGAACTGGTGGAGCATTCCATCGGCCTGGTCACCGCGCTGAACCCTTACATCGGCTATGAAAACGCTACCCGCATCGCCCGTATCGCCCTTGAAAGCGGGCGTGGCGTGCTGGAACTGGTGCGCGAAGAAGGCTTGCTCGACGACGCCATGCTCGACGACATCCTGCGCCCCGAAAACATGATCGCTCCACGCTTGGTCCCGCTGAAGGCCTAAGCGTTTGTTGCACCGCTCACCAGGCTGAGGGACTAGACACCTCTCACCTTTTGAGGGCCTGAAGGCTCGTTCTTCAGGCCCTTTTTTTTGCCTTGAGGTTGCGAAATGACGCCCATAAAAACTCCAATATCGCCCTGCAAACCCACCTTGACCGCCACTGCGTGGCTGAAACCTTTAATCAGCCCGAGCAGACGAATCACGTTCGCCTAGGTATAGTGCCGCCCCTCTCGCGTCTGCGGCCGTCGGTAACGAGGCCCTGAAACTGCGCGAAACCGCATGAATAACAACCCGCAAAAGGATTGGGGTCGAACTGTCGCGCACTGCCTGGTGCGATGCGACGGCGTCGAACCGTCCTGCGTTTGCCATTAGAAAAATCAGCGAGGAACACTCCATGCTCGAAGTCATCAACGACTTCCTCTCAGGGAAAGTACTGATCGTGCTCATTGTCGGGCTCGGCGGTTATTTCACGATTCGCTCGCGTTTCGTTCAATTTCGTCACTTCTTCCACATGTTTTCGGTGTTTAAAGACAGCCTGAAAAGCAGCGCTGGCCAGCTCAGCTCGTTCCAGGCGCTGATGCTCAGCCTGGCCGGCCGTGTGGGTGCCGGTAACATTGCCGGTGTCGGCATTGCCGTGACCCTGGGTGGCCCGGGCGCCGTGTTCTGGATGTGGGTCACCGCGTTGGTGGGCATGTCTTCGAGTTTCATCGAGTGCTCCCTCGGCCAGCTCTACAAACGCACCGATGCCGAAGGCACCTACCGTGGCGGCCCGGCTTACTACATCCAGCACGGCCTGCAAAAACGCTGGTTGGGGATGGTCATGGCGTTCCTGCTGCTGGTGACGTTCGGCTTTGCCTTCAACGGCCTGCAAGCGCACGCCGTGACGCACTCGCTGAACAACGCCTTTGGCCTGGACACCACCTACACCGGCCTGGCGCTGGCGGTATTGCTGGGCCTGGTGTTCATCGGCGGGATCAAGCGCATCGCCTCGATCGCCGACCTGCTGGTGCCGGTCAAAACCCTGATCTACATCGCGGTAACCCTGTACGTGATCGTGCTGCAATTCGACCAAGTGCCAGCCATGCTCGCGACCATCGTCAAGAGCGCCTTCGGCCTCGACCAAGCCTTCGGTGGCCTGGTAGGCAGCGCGATCATCATGGGTGTGAAACGCGGCGTGTTCGCCAACGAAGCCGGCTTGGGCAGTGCGCCTAACGTGGCGGCGGTGGCTTCCGTGGAACACCCGATCGCCCAAGGCGTGGTCCAGGCGTTCAGCGTGTTCCTCGACACCTTCGTGATCTGCACCTGTACTGCATTGCTGATCCTGCTCTCCGGTTTCTACACCCCGGGCTTTGAAGGCGACGGCATTGCCCTGACCCAGAACTCCCTGGCAGCGGTAGTGGGCGATTGGGGTCGCATGTTCATCTCGGTGGCCCTGGCGTTGTTCGTGTTCACCTCGATCATGTACAACTACTACCTCGGCGAGAGTAACCTGCGCTTTTTGGTCGGCAATAACCGCAAGGTGCTGATGGGTTATCGGGCGCTGGTGCTGGTGCTGATTTTCTGGGGTTCGATCGAAAACCTGGGCACCGTGTTCGCCTTTGCCGACATCACCATGACTCTGCTGGCGTTCGTCAACCTGTTTGCCCTGGCGTTCCTGTTCAAGATCGCCATGCGCATCCTGAATGACTACGACAACCAGCGTGCGGCAGGCATCAAGACCCCTGTGTTCGATTCCAGCCAGTTCCCTGACCTGGACCTGGACCGCAAGGCCTGGCCAGCGAACCCGGCAAAACCGGAAGCCGCAGCCTCGGCTGAACTGAACGCTCAACCGCAACGCTGAGCGCAGTTAGGTAGATGACACGCCGCCCGGCCTTGGGCATGCTCTGGGCCCGGCGGCGTTTTTCGTTCAGGAGATTTCTCGATGCAACCAGCTAACAACGTCATGGTGCTCTACACCGGTGGCACCATTGGCATGCAGGCCAGCGCCAATGGCCTGGCTCCCGCATCCGGTTTTGAAGCACGCATGCGCGAACAGCTCACCGACCAGCCTGTGCCTGCGTGGCGCTTCCAGGAAATGGCGCCGCTGATCGACAGCGCCAACATGACCCCTGCGTACTGGCAGCGTTTGCACACAGCAGTGATCGACGCCGTGGACCAAGGCTGCGATGCCGTGCTGATCCTGCACGGCACCGATACCCTGGCCTACAGCGCAGCGGCCATGAGCTTCCAACTGCTGGGTCTGCCGGCACCGGTGGTGTTCACCGGCTCCATGCTGCCAGCCGGCGTGCCGGACAGTGATGCCTGGGAAAACGTCAGCGGTGCGCTGCAAGCCTTGGGCAACGGCTTGGCACCAGGTGTGCACCTGTACTTCCACGGCGCACTGATGGACCCGACGCGCTGCGCGAAGATCCGCAGCTTCGGGCGCCATCCCTTCGCCGCCTTGCAACGCCAGTGCGGTGTGCCGCGCGCCACGGCCTTGCCTGCTGCGTTGGACTATCGCCAAGCCAAGGGCCTCGCCACGGTCGGCGTACTGCCTCTGGTTCCGGGTATCGACGCGGCGGTGCTGGACGCAGTGATCGGCAGCGGCATTCAGGCGCTGATCCTGGAGTGCTTCGGCAGCGGCACCGGGCCAAGCGATAACCCTGGGTTCCTCGCCAGCCTCCAGCGTGCGCAGGACCATGGAGTGGTGGTGGTTGCGGTCACTCAATGCCATGAAGGCGGCGTGGAACTGGATGTCTACGAAGCCGGCAGCCGTTTGCGCGGCGTGGGCGTGCTGTCCGGTGGCGGGATGACCCGCGAAACTGCGTTCGGCAAGCTCAATGCGTTGATCGGTGCAGGGCTGAGCCAAGATGAAGTTCGCCGCCTGGTGGAAACCAACCTGTGCGGCGAGTTGGGCTGAACGCTATATAAGCACCGCCCTCCTGTCGACGAGCTTTCTAGCATGGCAACACCCGATTCCTCTCGGGTCGTTGCCATTTTTTTGCCCGCCAGGAATGCCCATGACCTCACTCACGCCCAGGCCTAAACCCGCTGTTCGCACCAACCTTACGCAGGTCTTGCTCACCCAAATGTCCAGCGGCCCCATATTTCGCGAAGTGGCCGCCACGTTGTTGCGCGAGCAATTGCGGGAACGCTATCCCCACTTGGACATCGATCCCAACATCGCTATGGTCGGCACCCCCGCCAGGGAAATCGTCGAAGACCAAGTGGTCACCCGCCCGCCCCACTATCAGGCGCTTACCGATATCCTCGCGATACAGGCGGTGCTGGCAGTGCCGACCCGGTATATCGAGGGCGAGCAGTTCCTCACGCAACAGCCGATCATGGAACCTGCGGTGCACCTGCCGGTGAGCATTCTCGACATCGCTGGCCTCCTCAACACCCTGGCGCCGCTGATGCTGCGCGCTTACCAGCAGTACCAAGTGGACTACTGGAACTGCGTCGACGGCGACCGAGGCCCGCGCTTGCATATGATGTCGAGCGTGTTGCGCGACTACTGGAATGTGCACTATATCGGTGGCTGGACGGCCGAGGACTGCCGGATGGCGCGCCAGCTCTACCTGGCCCCCGACCCGCTCGACCGGCGCGCCAACGATCCTTACACTACCCGGGCTTACCTGATCGACATTGATCAGGTCGAAGCCGATGGCCGCGTGCGCCACCTCAACGAACACTTGGTCAGCGTGCTGATCGGCAAGCAGGACGGGCGCGAGGTGATCCTGATCCACTCGCTGCTGCAGGGGTACAAGAAATACAGCACCCTTGAGCAACTGGGCGATGACCTGCCGTTACTGATCGACACCAATACCAAGCACACGCAGATTCAGTGGCGATTGCTGGAGCTGGACGGTGATTTCTTCGACCAGTTGGCCTGCGTCATGATCAACATTCAGATAGAAGCCATCGGCACTCTCTATTCTTCCGACCTGCACAACACTGACGGCCCTACCGTGGCGGCCATGCCGCCGTCTGCCCAGGGCGACGGCGTCGATATGCAATGGTACCGTCACGCCTTGCCCGGCTGGCTAAACAGCGCCAACACCCAGGACCTGAACGCCTATTCCCGGCATTTGAAAGACCTGGCGGCACTGCACAGCGCTAATCAGAGCCAGTCCTACCAGGATGGGATCGCGCCCATCCGGCAGTTTACCCAGGACCGGTTGCGCGCCGAAATGCTCAAGGACCATCCTGACGCCCCCCTGCAGACGCTCGACGGCCTTGAGATCGAGATTCAGAGCCCGGTGCTCTGGGGCACGTTTGCCATACCGGGGAAAATCGACACCACGCGGTTCGACCTGGCGGAGCTGGCCTTGCAAAACCTGATTGCTTTGCCCCTGGGCATCAAATCCTTGCGGCAGAAAACCACCCAGGTATTGCCCGAATGGCTGACCATCAACTATCTGGAATCACTGATTAGGCGCGTCGATGTCGGCACTGCCTATCCGGCACTGATCAAGCAAAAACTGCTGGACGACCCCAAGGAATCCGCACGCCGCCAGCAGCTGTATACCGAGCACCTGCGCATTCAACTGCCGCTTCTGGCGCTGCAATGCAAGATTCGTAATGAAGCGGGGATTGATGAGCGCGGCTACCGTTACGTGGCGATGGCATTGCAGGCCGAGGCTGCCGATCGCCAGGTGGACGGTAAGCCCATCGTCATTCGCCCACTGGCCTTTGTGCCCACGCGGCGACTGGACGCCACGCCAGATGCCGTCGACAACATGTTTGTCATCGGCCCGCAGGACATGGCGACGGGACCCTGCCTGCTGTATCGGCCTTTGCTCGACCAACCGCTGACCCAGTACCCCTCGCCCGCCAACTTGCTGTATGCCCTCCAGCAATCCGACAGCCTGCGCGATTCGGTATTGGCCTGGCTGCCCGATAACGCGCGCAGTGACTATGAACGTTACGTGTTCCCCAGCCCTTTGCCGTCACCTTGGGTGGTGGTGGACTTCCTGGTGGACCCGGTCAAGTTGATCACCCTGAGCGGGCCTCTGAGCCTGAGCACAAACGTCATGGGCGGCGACGTGATGGAGGGTCTGTTCAAGGCCAATGCCGACGCACTGGTCAAATTGGCGGACCGTCAATCGGTGTCCAATGCCGAAGCTCGCTGGGCCACGTTCAAGCGCGCCGGCTGGATCATTTTCAACACGGCGTTGCCGTTTCTCGGCCGTACCGTGGGCGCCGCCGCCTGGATCTGGCAAATCATGGATGACCTGCAACAACTGGTCGACGCCCAACGCCATTCGGATCAGCAGTCATCCCAGGTAACGCTTACCGACCTGTTGCTCAACCTCGGCATAGCCCTCGCGTTACACAGTGCGGCCCGCAGCGCACCGCGTCGCCAGGCCGCCAGCACGGCCACAAGCCAGCAGAAAGCACCCGCCCCACGTCCCACCCCCGACATTAAATTTGTGATCAAAAAAATCGCAGACATCCGCAGCGACACATTGCCGTCAAACCACGGGCAACCGTTGCACAGCGTTGGCGTGGCCAACCGCACACCGGCCAGCCTGGGCGCGGTGCTGGAGCGCTTCAAGGTGGATAAACCAACCACGCTCGGCAAAGCCATCAACGCCGAGGGCGCCCACCAACACCTATACTGGAGCGGGCAGCACTACTACGCGCCAGTGGGCGAGCGGTGGTTTCAGGTGCAGGTGGACGAGAACGACGCGGTGTTGATCGTCGATGCGAACCAACCTGATCGCACCGGCCCGCCGCTGATCCACAACCGTCAGGGCCAGTGGTTCATCGACACGCGCCTGCGACTGCGTGGGGCCGGGCCCAAGGTTCTTATTAAAAAGAGCAGAGCGCTGGCGCAAAAGCGCGCGCAAGAATTGCGCACACAGTTGAGTGACTTCGAAAGTGGCAAAAAGGACGCCCAGCAACAATTGCAGCACGCACGAGAAGCGGCGCAGGCCGGCCCTTCCACATCGGCCCAGTCCCGCAGGCAAAGTTACCAGCAAACCCTGAGCGAGCAATGCACCGATTATGAAAACGCCCTGCAAAAGCTCAAGGAATTGAGCGTCCAAGAACCAACCCCGGATTACTCGCAAAAAGCCCTGGGCTACCTCAAGGCCCAGACCGAGATGACTCAGGCCAGCATCCAGCAAACCCTGATCGAATTCACCCCGAGGCTGCGCACGGCGCTGGAGCAAATCGAAAGCCAGGTCCAAACCTCGCAGGAACGTCCAATTGAAGAATCTCGTCGCCTGAAGACCTTGAACACCGAGATGATCGAACACCTGACTTACATGCAAACCCGCTTCGATGAACTGCATAAGCTTGCCAAGGATGGCGCGCGCCTGATCCTTAACACCCAAGGCGCATTGCCGTCCTATAGCATCGATGACCTCAAGACGCTGCAGGTCGAGGTGACGCGCAACCTGTGCATGCCCGAAAACACCGTCGCCAGCCAACCCAAGGCCTGGGCCGGGATTGATGGGATCATCGACAAGGCGACAATTGCTATCCAGTGCCTGCGCGATACGCTGCTCGAACGCAGCGATTCGCGCATGGACGAACGCATCGACACCTTGAGCAGCCTGGTCGAGCAGTTCGATTTGCTTGACGAGCGCCTGCAGGATTTCCCCTCGGAATACTCCGCGCAAGCGATCGACGCGCAACTTACGGAATTGCGTGACCAACTGAATGAGTTCAAGCAGCGTGCCGTGGGCCACCTGGGCCTGCTCAGCGCAGAGCGGGATATCCTCAGAAGTCGCCCGACACCGCCGGCCACGCCGCCCAGTAAGCAACGCAAATTCATCAAAACCCGCTACCACGGCCAACTGCTTGGCGAGCTCCGATTGGAAGATGTCGCGCAGGAGACTTGGCTGGTGGATATCCGCTCGCCGCTGACCCAACAGGTAGTCGCTACGTTCCATGAGAAACCCAAGGGGGTTTGGGTGGAGCGGGTAAAAACGCCACCGCCGAGTACCCTGCCGGTGGATGTGCAAGCCCGCATCAATGAAGGTCAGGCGCTGCTGGACGAACTTCCGACCTTCCTTGAGCGTGCTTCCGCCCGTGCACAACAGACGGATCGAACACCTTTCGGTATCGAGCAGTTGTACCACCAGCAAGCCAGAAAGCTGGAGCAGGCCGGCGCCGCCATCGATCACGCGCTAACCCAAAGCAACGCCGCCGATACGCCGGCGGGTAGCCCCGTCAACAAAGCGTTGAGCCTGGCTATCACCGACCTGTATCAACGCAGCAACGAGCAGGTCACCAATGCGCTCAAACAACATCCGCCCACGCCATCCGGTGTGGAATGGCTGAAGAGCCGCAACGCGATCACCATCAGGAAAACCATCAACCGGCGCCGCCTGAAAGGCGTTCGGCCCGACTACCTGGATGAATACACCATCAGCCTGCGCCAAACCCATGAGGTGCTCTGGTATGCGCACTTTCACTACAGCACCTCCTGGACCGTGCCCAGGTCTTACCTCTCGGGTCGCCTGAAAACTGTCGCAGAGGCTCGTCTGGGGCCGGCGGCCGATACGCCTAAAGGTTTGAATGACGCGCAAAAGATCGCCTTTTTCCGCAGCGAACTCAGCAAGGAACAGGCCAGACAACTGTTTTTCGATTAACCCGATCCCGCCTCCGGCGAATAGGCGGCATGCAACTTGCTGCGCAGCAATACCCACTTTGCGCAGATTCCCCATGCTGCACTCGCACCTGACCACACTGAACGCCGTCTCCCTGGTTCTGGCCACCTTCAAGGGCCAGGGCCCGGCTGCTGAAGTATTGCTGGCTGGCAGCGGCATCAGCGCCGCCGACCTGAGCCATGCCGACACGCGCATTACCACGTGCCAGGAGATGCGCGTATGCGCCAATGCCGTGGCCCTTTGTCGGGACATCGGCCTGGACCTGGGCCGACGCATGCATGTGTCGTCCTACGGCATGCTCGGCTATGCCCTCCTCACCAGTGCCACCTTAGGTGACGCTTTGCGCCTGGCCCTGCGTTACCCGGCGCTGTTGGGAACACTGTACGAACTGAGCCTGGAGGACGACGGTCAACGCGTCTGGTTCTGCGCCCGCGACTATCGCGAAGACACGGCGCTGGCCACCTTCAATGCCGAGCTGTGCCTGGTCTCGCTGAAAGTCATCTGCGATGACCTGCTGGGCCAGCCTTTGCCTATGCTGGGCGCACGCTTCGAACACCTGGCGCCGGACTATCAGGCGCGCTACAGCGAATCGTTCAACTGCCCGCTGCACTTTGAAGCCACGGACAACGCCTTTGCGTTCGACCGCCAATGGCTCGATCACCCATTGCCGCTGGCCGACACCATCACCCATCAGGCCATGGCCGAACGCTGCCGCAAACAGAACATCGAGTTTACCGGGCGTCAGGCTTGGCTGGGCCGCGTGCGCCAGTTGCTCAGTGCACAACTGGGCGCCGCGCCGGGCCTGGAACGGCTGGCCGAACAGCTCAACTGCTCACCGCGCACCTTGCGCCGGCACCTGCAAGCGCTGGGGTGCAGCTATCAGGAATTGCTCGACGAACTGCGCTTCGAGCGCGCCAAGCAGTGGTTGGCGCAAGATGAAATGCCGATCTACCAAATCGCCGAACAACTGGGCTTCAGCGAGACTGCGAGCTTTCGCCACGCATTCGTGCGCTGGAGCGGAGTGGCGCCGAGTCAGTTTCGTGCGTGAGTAGCCAACCCCTTGTGTAGGAGCGAGTTTGCTCGCGAAGCACTCACCGGCACCGCATTTATCCAGGATGCACGCGTTATCGTTGACGCTTTTCGCGAGCAAGCTTGCTCCTACGTTATTAGATGAAGCAGACGCACACGAAAATGGCAGGCCGCGCCAACATGGGGCGAATTGCGGACACACAGGCTGGCCCTATTTATCCCCTTTTGGCCGCTCCTACCGTTCTCATGCACGCCGCCCGGCGCAAGACTGCATGCACCGAAACAGCCTGCGGAGAACAAAAAAATGCTGACGATCTACTCAGACGATCATCACCTGCATCACGGCCGGTGCGAATTGATGGACGGGCAACTGATGCCCTGCTTCGAAATGCCGTCGCGTGCCGACCATGTACTGCAACGGGTCAAGGACCGCGAACTCGGCCCGGTGCAGGCGCCGCAGGATTTCGGCCTGGCGCCGCTGCAACGTATCCACAGTCGCGACTACCTGGCGTTTTTCAAAGGTGCCTGGGCGCGCTGGACTGAATTCGCCACCGACGGCGACCTGCTGCCGTATACCTGGCCGGCCCGTACGTTGCGCCGGGTATTGCCCACCAGCCTGCACGGCCAACTGGGTTACTACAGCTTCGACGGCGGCGCGCCGATCACCGCCGGCACCTGGCAAGCGGCGTACAGTGCGGCGCAGGTGGCGCTGACCGCGCAACAGGCAATCCAGCAAGGCGCGCACAGTGCCTTCGCGCTGTGCCGCCCGCCGGGGCATCACGCCGCCAGCGATTTGATGGGCGGTTATTGCTACCTCAACAATGCCGCCATCGCGGCCCAGGCATTTCTCGACCAGGGCCACAAGAAGGTCGCAATCATTGACGTGGACTACCATCACGGCAACGGCACCCAGTCGATTTTCTATGAGCGCAACGATGTGCTGTTCACCTCTATCCACGGGCACCCGGAAGCGGAATTTCCGTTCTTCCTCGGCTATGCCGACGAGCTGGGCGAAGGCGCGGGAGAAGGTTTCAACTTCAACTATCCGCTGCCTGCCGGTTCGGGTTGGGATCAATGGAGCGCGGCGCTGGACGAGGCCTGTAAGGAAACCGAACGCTATGACGCCGACATCATCGTGGTGTCTCTGGGCGTAGATACGTTCAAGGACGATCCGATCTCCCAGTTCAAACTCGACAGCCCAGACTATTTGGCCATGGGCCGACGCCTGGCTCGCCTTGGCAAACCCACGCTGTTCGTCATGGAAGGCGGCTACGCGGTGGAAGAAATCGGCATCAACGCCGTCAACGTGCTCGAAGGTTTCGAACAAGGAGCTACCCGATGAAGCTGCTCACTCCCCTAGCCTTATGCGCCACGCTCTTGAGCGGCGCGGCCCAGGCCGAAGAAAAAACCCTCAAGGTCTACAACTGGTTCGACTACATCACCCCCAAGGCGCTTGAGGACTTCAAGGCGCAGAACCCGACCATCAAACTGGTCTACGACATCTTCGACACCAACGAAGCCCTGGAGGCCAAGCTGCTCACCGGCAACTCCGGCTATGACGTGGTAGTGCCGTCCAACGTGTTCCTGGCCAAGCAAATCGAAGCCGGGGTGTTCCAGCCCCTCGACCGCAGCCAGTTACCCAACTGGAACCACCTCGATCCCAAGCTGATGAAGCTGATCGAAGCCAACGACCCCGGCAACAAATTCGCCGTGCCCTACATGTACGGCACCATCCTGATCGGCTTCAACCCCGACAAGGTCAAGGCCGCACTGGGGCCGAACGCACCGGTAGACAGTTGGGACCTGATCTTCAAGGAAGAAAATATCAGCAAGCTCAAGCAATGCGGCGTGGCCTTTCTCGATTCGCCCTCGGAGATCCTGCCACTGGCCTTGCAGCACCTGGGCCTGGACCCCAACAGCAGCAACCCCAAGGACTACGCCAAGGCTGAAGCGCTGCTGATGAAGATCCGCCCCTACATCACCTACTTCCACTCCTCCAAGTACATGGCCGATATCGCCAACGGCGACATCTGCGTGGCCGTGGGTTACTCGGGCAGCTTCTCCCAGGCCGCCAACCGCGCCAAGGAAGCCAAGAATGGTGTGACGGTGGACATGCGCCTGCCCAAAGAAGGCGCGCCGATCTGGTTCGACATGCTCGCCATCCCTAAGGGCGCGCAAAACCCTCAGGACGCCTACACCTTTATCAACTACCTGCTGCAACCACAGGTGATCGCGCCGGTCAGCGATTTCGTCGGTTACCCCAACCCCAACAAGGACGCGACCGAGTTGGTCGACCCGGCGATTCGCAACAACGCAAACCTATACCCCACCGAGGCGGCGATGGCCACGCTGTACACCTTGAAACCCTTGGGGCGTGATGCGGAACGTGCGCGGACACGGGCCTGGACCAAAATCAAATCGGGCACCTGATCAGCATTGCCAGGCCTGGCGCAATCGCGCCAGCGCCGAGGCCATGTCGGCTTCGGGCACCGCGGCGAACCCCAATACCAGGCCTGCGCGCTGATCCACCGGCGTGATTGATTGCGCCAGCCAATAAGCGCTCAAGCCGTTGATCTCGACATCCGCCGCGTGGGCCTGCGCGAGCAGTTGCTGTTCGCGGGCCAGGCTGTCGACACGCACCGTCACATGCAGCCCCGCCGCAACGCTGGGCAGTTCTCCCATACCCGGCAAACCGCTGGGCCAACCCGACAACAACACATTGCGGCGGCTCAACGCGGCCCGGCGCATGCGGCGAATGTGCCGCTGGAAATGCCCGGTCGCCATGAATTCAGCCATCACCGCCTGGGTGCTGACCTCGGAGTGGCGCATGTCCACGGCGCGGCGCCGGGCGAAGGCGTCTACCAACGCCGGTGGCAATACCAGGTAACCGAGGCGCAACGCCGGAAAGGCCACTTTGCCAAAGGTGCCGACGTAGAGCACCCGCCCGTTGCGGTCCAAGGCGGCGAGCGGCGAGAGCGGCGCGCCACTGTAGCGGTACTCTCCGTCGTAATCGTCTTCGATGATCCAGCCATCCGTGCGTTCGGCCCAGGCCAGCAATTCCAGACGCCGTGCCAGGCTCATTACCACGCCCAACGGATACTGATGTGAAGGCGTGACATAGGCCACACGGCAATCCTGCAGGCGGTTGAGCACCTGACAATCCATGCCCTCGCCGTCCACTGGCACACCGTGCAGCTGCCCGCCTGCCAGGGCGAACGCATGCCCTGCGGCGCGGTAGCCGGGGTTTTCCACCGCCACGCCATCGCCGGGCTCCACCAGCAGCTGTGCACAAAGGCTGATTGCCTGCTGCGCGCCACTGGTGATCACAATTTGTTCAGCTGAGCACTGCATGCCCCGCGAGCTGCGCAGGTACGCGGCAATCAGGCCACGCAAGCGGTCGTCCCCCGCCGGGTCGCCATAACAGAGTTGTGCCAAGTCGGGCTTGCGCCAGAAAGCCCCATTCAGCTTGGCCCATACCTCAAATGGAAACAGATCGAATGCCGGAACACCGACCCGAAACGCCCTTGGTGGCCCGGGAGGTGGAACCGGTAAATGGTGAGTTTGCACACGCCCAAAAGCAGGCCTGTGGATAACTTCACGGGCTGAGCTAACCGGCAAATCCAACCAATTTGTGGATAAGGCTGGGGATAAGCTTGTTGAAAACCCTGTGGATACTTTTGTGGATAGTTTTTTTGCCGTAGGCAATTGAGCGACGTAAGTGCCATCGCCTACTCGGCTTTCAATAAACCCTTCCGCGTACAGTTGATCGTAAGCGCGCACCACGCTGTTCCGCGAGATCGACAGTGCAGCCGCCAAGTCACGACTGGCGGGTAGACGCGTGCCGCTGACCAGTCGCCCGTCCAGCACGCGTTGACGCAGCGCTTCATACAGCTGGCGCGTCAGCCCTTGACGGCGATCCAGCTCGATACCGGCAGGGTTGAACGACAACGGCGGCGCAATGGGCGGCATATTGGACCTATGAAATTAGCGCTAGATGGCTCTTACAACGAACCATTAGCCTGCCTAGGATGCAGGCATTCGCCAAGGAAAATTTCTATGTATACGCCCCGTGCCTTTGCCCTCGAAGACTTGCCCGAATTGCAGCAATTGATCCAGCACACCCGCTTGGCGCAGTTGGTGACCGTAGGCGAGCACGGCCTGCAAGCCAGCCACTTGCCGCTGCTGCTCAACCCCGATGAAGGCCCTGATGGCACACTTTACGGGCACCTGGCTAAGGCCAACCCGCAGTGGAAGGACCTGCAAAACGGAAGTGAAGCTCTGGTGATCTTCGCCGGCGCCGAGGCGTATATCAGCCCGTCGTTTTACCCGGCCAAGGCCGAGCACGGCAAAGTCGTGCCCACTTGGAATTACATCGCCGTGCATGCCTACGGCAAGGCCGAGGTGTTTACCGATGCCGAGCGTTTGCTTGCGGTGGTCAGTGCATTGACCGATCGCCATGAAGGCAGCCGCGCCCAGCCGTGGAAAGTCAGCGACGCCCCGGCCGACTACATTGAAGGCATGCTCAAAGCCATTGTCGGCTTTGCGTTGCCGATCGAGCGCCTGATCGGCAAACGCAAACTCAGCCAGAACCGCAGCGCTGCCGACATCGCCGGCGTTCGCGAGGGGCTGGCCGCCAGCGTCGACGTACGCGACCAGACCCTCGCAGGCTTTATCCCCCAAGGAGTCCCAGAATGAGTCAGATCGACATCCGCCAGGTCACCGCCGCCGACCATGGCGCCTGGCTGCCGCTGTGGCAGGCGTACCTGAAGTTCTACAACACCGAACTGCCGGGCGCCGTCAGCCAAAGCACCTGGGAGCGCCTGATCGACGCCAACGAGCCGACCCATTCCGCACTGGCCTGGCAAGACGGCAAGGCGGTGGGCATGGTCAACTTCATCTACCACCGCTCCAATTGGAGCATCGAAAACGCCTGCTACCTGCAAGACCTGCTCGTAGAGCCCTCTCTACGGGGCACCGGCGTGGGCCGCAAGCTGATTGAGTTCGTCTACGCCACCGCCAAGGCTGACGGCTGCTGTAAGGTTCACTGGCTCACCCACGAGACCAACGCCACCGCGATCCAGTT
This sequence comes from Pseudomonas sp. EA_65y_Pfl1_P113, assembly GCF_963970525.1. Taxonomy (NCBI): domain Bacteria; kingdom Pseudomonadati; phylum Pseudomonadota; class Gammaproteobacteria; order Pseudomonadales; family Pseudomonadaceae; genus Pseudomonas; species Pseudomonas sp. EA_65y_Pfl1_P113. The sequence goes on along the minus strand of NZ_CAXAQM010000012.1, from coordinate 62,677 downwards.
GTACGAACGCATCGCCGAACGCCCTGGTTTCATCCAATTTCGCAAAGGTCTTTAAGGAGCGCAGCATGTCCACCTCCCTCGCCGACTGGAAAGGCGTCCCGGCACCCAGCGTGCAACTGCTTGAAGGGCGTTTTATCCGCCTGGAAAAACTCGACCCGGCGCGCCATGGCGATGACTTGTGGCAAGCCCTTGAAGGCCCCGGTGCCGATCCCAAGCTGTGGGACTATTTACCCTACGGGCCTTTTCCTGAGCGCAGTGGGTTCAATGACTGGTTAAACAACCACGCTCAACATAACGAGCCGTATTTCTTCAGCGTGGTCGACCTCAAGACTGGTCAGGTGCAAGGCATCCTCAGCCTGATGTCCATCGTCCCGGCCCAGGGACGTATCGAAATCGGCCACGTCACCTTTGGCGCGCCGATGCAGCGCTCACCGAGAAGCACCGAAGCGGTGTACTTGCTGGCCAAGTATGCGTTCGAGCAGGGCTATCGTCGGCTGGAATGGAAGTGCAATAACGGCAACGGCCGCTCCAAATATGCGGCAGAGCGACTGGGGTTCAGTTTTGAAGGGGTGTTCCGCCAGCACATGGTGGTCAAGGGGCAGAACCGGGATACGGCATGGTATTCGATCATCGATACCGAATGGCCGGCGATTGGGGCGGGGTTTGAGGCGTGGTTGTCCGAGACTAACCAGACACATTCAGGCCAGGTGAAAAGCCTGGCAGAGTGCCGGGCTTAACCTACCCGGCAACACAGAAACCCTTGTGGGAGCGGGCTTGCTTGCGAATACGGCGGGGCAGTCATTGCAGCTGTCGACTGATCCACCGCTTTCGCGAGCAAGCCCGCTCCCACATTAGGACTTGTGTGAATTCAACTACCTCAGCTTCTGGGCCAGCACCGCAATGTGCTCAGGCCCGATCCCGCAGCATCCGCCCAAATGGCTGGCACCGCGTGCCTGCCAGTCCGCTGCCCAGTGCAGGTAACCCGGCGGGTCCAGATCCTCACGCAATGGGTCAAGACCATCGTTGGCCGTGGCTTCCTTGGGCTGCGGCGGGAAGGCATTGGCGTAGGCGCCCACCTCAATCTGCACGCCCAGGCGCTCGAACGTCTGGCGCGCTGCGTCAATGGCATCGCCTATCACTTCCGGCTGGCTGCAGTTGAACAACAGCACTTGCACACCCAGCTGCGCCGCCGCTTCGGCCGCATCCGCCACCGGTTCGCCAGAACGCAGGCGCGGGACCTCGTCGGTGTCTTCATCCTTGAGAGTAAACGACAGCCAGAACGGTTTGCCGTCCTCGGGCAAACCGGCGTGGATCGCACGGGCTTCAACGATCGAGCTCTGGGTCTCCGCCAGCCACACGTCAACAAAAGGCGCGAGGCCTCGCACCAACGGTGTCAGCAATTCGGATACGCGCTGTGGCTCGAACAGGTCCGGGCGATACGAACCAAACAGCGGCGGCAGCGAACCCGCCACGCGCACAGCCTTGCCGGATGCGTCTACGGCACGCCTTGCCAGCTCACCGGCAAGCGCCGCCAGGGCTTCGCCCTCCTCGGCAAACCGCGCCTCGCCGATATGGAACGGCACCACCGCGTAGCTGTTGCTGGTGATCACATTGGCACCGCTCTGAATGTACGCAGTATGCACCGCCTCCACCGCTTGGGGCGCTTCGCTCAAGGCCAACGCTGACCACTCCGGCTGCCGGAACGGCGCGCCACGGCGTTGCAGTTCACGGCCCATGCCGCCATCAAGAATTACTGTTGCTGTGGCCATATGCTTTTTACTCATAAGCTTATGAAAATAACTCACTATGAGAGTCGTTCTTATAACTATTTAATACGTCCCATCCGCTTCATAACAACTCTTTTTTCATTCAGGTACCGATCCATGAAACTGAAACCGCTGCTGGCCTTGGGCCTGACGATTCTGGCCGCTTCAACGCAAGCCTTTGGCGGTGCAACGCTGGACCGAATTGAGAAGAAGAAAGAACTGGTGGGCGTGCTGATGGAGAGCTACCCGCCGTTCTCGTTTCTTAACGAACAAAATCAGCTCGATGGCTTCGACGTCGACGTGGCCAAGGCCGTGGCGCAAAAACTCGGTGTGAAGCTGCGCCTGGAGACGCCCTCCTGGGACGTGATCGCGGCCGGCCGCTGGAGTGGCCGCTACGACATCTGCATCTGCTCCATGACCCCGAGCAAGGCCCGCGCCGAGGTGTTCGACTTTCCGGTGGAGTACTACGCCTCGCCGGCGGTGATCGTGGTCAACGCCAAGGATGATCGCATCCACAGCGCCAAGGACCTGAGCGGCAAGAAAGTCGGCCTGACCAGCGCCTCCAGCTATGAAAGCTACCTGAACAAAAACCTGGTGATTGAAGGCGCCGAAGACACGCAGTTGCAGTATCCATTCGACAACGTACAGATCGCGCCCTACGACACCGACAACGTGGCCTTCCAAGACCTCGGCCTGGGCGCCGGCGTGCGCCTGGATGCAATCCTCACCAACCTGGTCACCGCTCAACCGCGCCTGACCGAGGACAAGCGCTTCAAGCTGGCCGGCGAGCCATTGTATTCGGAGCCCAACTCAGTGGCGATCGAAAAAGGCGACCCGCAGTGGGACAGCAAGGTGCGTGAAGTCTTCGCCCAGTTGAAACAGGATGGCACCCTGAGCAAGCTGTCGCAGAAATGGATCGGCGCCGACATCAGCCAATGACTGCGTTCCCCACACCTCCCAAGCCGCCGGTCAGCGCGTCGCGCTGGCAGCGGCTCTTCGGTTTTCGCACCCGGTTGTACCTGACCTGGGCCGTGCTGTTTTGCCTGTTCGCCAGTTTCTTCCTGAGCTTTGACCTGAAGTTCTCGATCATCCTCGACAAGCTGCCCAACCTGGTGGGCGTGCACCTGTCGCCCAATGGCTTCCTGCAAGGCGCGGCGCTGACGCTGTTCTTGTGCCTGTGCTCGATCGGTATATCGTCGGTGCTGGGGTTTGTCACCGCGCTGGGACGCTTGTCGAAAAGCGCCGTGGCCTTTGGCATCGCCAGCTTTTATGCCTCGTTCTTTCGCGGCACGCCGCTGCTGATCCAGATTTTGCTGATCTACCTCGGCCTGCCCCAGTTGGGCCTGGTGCCGGGCGCCATCGTCGCCGGGATCATCGCGTTGTCGCTGAACTACGGCGCTTACTTGAGCGAAATCTTCCGCGCCGGCATCCTCGGTGTCACCCACGGTCAGCGTGAAGCGGCACTCGCCCTGGGCATGCGTGACAGCGTGATCTTCTGGCACGTAACCCTGCCCCAGGCCATGCGCACCATCATTCCGCCGGCCACCAACCAGTTCATCTCGATGCTCAAGGACTCGTCCCTGATCTCGGTGATGGGCGTGTGGGAGGTCATGTTCCTGGCGCAGTCCTATGGCCGCTCGAGCTATCGCTATATCGAGATGCTGACCACGGCGGCGATTATTTACTGGGTGCTGTCGCTGGGCATGGAGCTGATCCAGGCGCGGCTGGAACGGCACTATGGCAAGGGGTATGTACGTCGTAGTTGAGCTCCAAAAGCTGCATTAAAATGCATATTGGTGTGCTTTTAGGATCGTGATTACGCAATAAAATGCAGACGTCGCTTATCGCCGACCGATAGCGACAACTCCCGCACACCGCGACTGCGTGGCCTGACAGTTATCCCTCCTTCACCTCGCTAAATTCCCCGCCTCATTCACCAAGAGGTTGGGAATTCATGCCCATTACACTCCGCAGAATCGTACTTGCCATCAGCCTACTCGCTGCGGCCAACCTTCAATATGCACATGCGCGCGGCGATATCGAGTACATGCCGTTCTGGTATCAACCCTACGACGCACCGGCTTTTGAATGGTTCGACCTTCCCGAAGTTGAAGCTGCGCCTATCGACGGCTATTTCACTGGGCAAGCCACTACTCACAATGGTCGGCAGGTGGCGAAGGTGCTGGAGCCAGCACTGAGTCGCCTGCTGGAATCGGGCAATCTAAGCTCCGAGCAGATCAAGGCCCTGGAGAAACTCAACGCCGAACTCGCACAGAAACCCGGCGCATTCGGCGCGGCCCTCGAGCAACTGGCGGGCAGCCAGAACGCAAACCTGGCGGCAGCAACCCAGAGCAGCACCCAGCAACTGAGCAGCCGCGTGCTCACGACCCTGCGCGAGTTGCCCACCGACTCCAACGGCCACTTCTGGGTAAAAAACCTCGGCAGCGAAGGCGGTCTCGACAACCAGCGCGGCACTGCCGGCCTGAATACGGCCAACCAAGGCGTTTTAATGGGCGCAGATTGGGCTGTCGACCACGCCTGGCGAGTCGGTGTGCTGGGGGCAAAATCCAGCAGCCGTTTCGATACGCAGCGCTTTACCGCAGACCTGGACAGCTGGCATCTGGGCGGTTACGCCGTGCGCCAGGACGGCCCCTTGGCGTTACGCCTGGGGGCGATCTACAGCAGCCATGCGGGGCAAAACAAACGTGGCATCGATATCCTGGGTTACAAGGACACACTCAAGGGCCGCTACACCGCCAACAGCCAGAATGTCTTCGGCGAAATGGGCTACCAACTGGGCAGTGGCGACATCAGCATCGAGCCGTTTGCTGGCCTTGGCTACCAGCGCTACAGCCGTGACAGTTTCAAGGAACACGACGGGGCCGCGGCGCTGAACGTCGATGCGCAAACCCAACAGAACCTGAGCAGCACCTTTGGTCTGCGCCTGGCCAAACTGTTCCTGTTCGACAACCAGATGACCCTCACACCCCATCTGAGTACGCACTGGAAACACCTCTATGGCGACGTCGACAGCCAGGTGCGCCAGTCCTTTCGCCAGGGCGGCATTGACGGTTTCACCCTTCAGGGCGCGTCTCTCGACCGCAACAGCCTGAACCTGCAGGCTGGGCTCGATCTGGCACTCTCCGCCAACCACACCGTCGGCGTGGCCTACAGCGCGGAAAACGGCACCCAAAGCAGCAGCCAAGGCTTGATAGGGCAGTGGCGGATGCGTTTCTAAGCAAACTACAGGCGAAAAAAAGGGGAGCACCTGCCCCCCCGAGGATTAAACGGTAATGTCGAAGGCTGTATCAGCCTTCGATTTCAATCAGGATTTCGCCAGGGTTGACCCGGTCGCCCTTGGCTACATGAACAGCGCTCACCTTGCCGGCAATCGCTGCCTGCACTTCGGTTTCCATCTTCATGGCTTCGGTAATCAGTACGGCCTGGCCGGCCTTGACCACGTCGCCTTCCTTGACCAGCACGTCGACGATATTGCCCGGCATCGCGGTGCTGACATGGCCTGGCTCGGTGGCCTGCTTGCGCTTGCTGTTACCACCGCTGACAAACTCGTTGAGCGGTTCGAACACCACTTCTTCGGGCATGCCGTCGATGGACAGGTAGAAGTGGCGCTTGCCTTCGGCCTTCACGCCGACACCGGTGATGTCCACGCGGTAGCTCTCGCCGTGCACGTCGATGACGAACTCGGTCGGCACGCCTTCGCCACCGGCACGGGCCACGCCGCCCGCTTCAGGAATCGGCAACAGTACTTCCGGCGCCAGGGTGCCGGCGTCGCGCTCTTCGAGGAACTTGCGGCCGATGTCCGGGAACATGGCGTAGGTCAGCACGTCTTCTTCAGACTTGGCCAACGCGCCGATTTCGCCACGCAGCTTGGTCATTTCCGGCTTGAGCAAATCGGCCGGGCGTACGTCAATGACCTCTTCACTGCCGATGGCCTGGCGACGCAGTTTCTCATTCACGGTGCCCGGCGCCTTGCCGTAGCCGCCTTGCAGGTAGAGCTTCACTTCGTTGGTAATGGTCTTGTAGCGCTCACCGGCCAGCACGTTGAAAAACGCCTGGGTGCCGACGATCTGCGAGGTCGGGGTTACCAGCGGCGGGAAGCCAAGGTCTTCACGCACACGCGGGATTTCGGCCAGCACTTCGCTCATGCGGTTGAGGGCGCCCTGCTCTTTCAACTGGTTGGCCAGGTTGGAAATCATCCCGCCCGGCACTTGGTTGACTTGCACACGGGTGTCGACGGCGGTGAATTCACTTTCGAACTGGTGGTACTTCTTGCGCACGGCATAGAAGTACAGGCCGATCTCTTGCAGCAGTTCCAGGCTCAGGCCGGTGTCGAACTCACTGCCCTTAAGGGCGGCGACCATCGACTCGGTACCCGGATGGCTGGTGCCCCAGGCAAAGCTGGAAATGGCGGTGTCGATGTGGTCGGCACCGTTTTCGATGGCCTTGAGTTGGCACATCGCGGCCAGACCGGCGGTGTCGTGGGAGTGGATAAAGATCGGCAGGTTTTGTTCGGCTTTCAGCGCCTTGACCAGTTCGCCGGTGGCGTACGGGGTCAACAGACCGGCCATGTCCTTGATCGCAATCGAGTCGCAGCCCATGGATTCGAGCTGTTTGGCCTGGGCCACAAACGCTTCGACAGTGTGCACCGGGCTGGTGGTGTAGGCGATGGTGCCCTGGGCATGTTTGCCGGCGGCCTTCACCGCTTCGATGGCCACGCGCAGGTTACGCACGTCATTCATGGCGTCGAAGATGCGGAATACGTCGATGCCGTTGACTGCCGCCTTGGCCACGAACGCCTTGACCACGTCGTCGCTGTAATGGCGGTAGCCCAGCAGGTTCTGGCCACGCAGCAACATTTGCAGGCGGGTGTTAGGCAACGCGGCGCGCAGTTTGCGCAGGCGCTCCCACGGGTCTTCTTTGAGGAAACGTACGCAAGCGTCGAAGGTCGCGCCGCCCCAGACTTCCAGGGACCAGTAGCCGACTTTGTCGAGCTTGTCGCAGATCGGCAGCATGTCATCGGTGCGCATGCGGGTCGCGAGCAACGATTGGTGGGCGTCGCGCAGGATGGTGTCGGTTACGAAGATTTTCTTAGTCATATTCGGATCTCCTCATAGCTGCAAGTTTCAAGCTACAAGCTGCAAGTAAAGGCTGATGCGCTTTAACTTGTAGCTTGCCGCTTGCAACTTGCAGCTGCTTATTTATAAGCCTGCGTGGGCGGCGATGGCGGCGGCGATGGCCAGGGCCAGCTCTTCGGGTTTGCGCTTGATCGAGTAGTTGGTCAGCTCAGGGTGGGCTTCAACGAAGCTGGTATTGAACTGGCCGCTGCGGAATTCCGGGTTGCGCAGGATTTCCTGGTAGTAGGCGGCGGTGGTCTTCACGCCTTGCAGGCGCATGTCGTCCAGGGCACGCAGGCCGCGGTCCATGGCTTCTTCCCAGGTCAACGCCCACACCACCAGTTTCAGGCACATGGAGTCGTAGAACGGTGGGATGGTGTAGCCGGTGTAGATCGCCGTGTCGGTGCGCACGCCAGGACCGCCGGGGGCGTAGTAACGGGTGATCTTGCCGAAGCTTGGGAGGAAGTTGTTCTTCGGGTCTTCGGCGTTGATGCGGAACTGCAACGCGAAACCCCGGTGCTGTATATCTTCCTGTTTCACCGACAGCGGCAACCCGGAGGCGATACGGATTTGCTCGCGGACGATGTCGATCCCGGTGATTTCTTCGGTGATGGTGTGTTCCACCTGCACCCGGGTGTTCATCTCCATGAAGTACACCTCGCCCTCCGCGAGCAGGAACTCCACGGTGCCGGCGTTCTCGTAACCCACGGCCTTGGCGGCGCGCACCGACAGGTCGCCGATGTAGGCGCGCTGTTCCGGGGTCAGCTGAGGGCTTGGGGCGATTTCGATGAGCTTCTGGTTGCGGCGCTGGATCGAGCAATCGCGCTCGAACAGGTGCACCACGCTGCCAAAGCTGTCACCGAGGATCTGCGCCTCGATGTGCTTGGGATTGACGATGCATTTTTCCAGGAACACTTCCGCCGAGCCGAACGCCTTGGTGGCTTCGGAGATGACGCGAGGGAAGGCTTGTTCAAGTTCTTCGCGGCTGTTGCAACGACGGATACCACGACCGCCACCGCCGGAGGTGGCCTTGAGCATCACCGGGTAACCAATACGGTCGCCTTCAGTCAGGGCTTCGGCGATGTCGGCGACGTTGCCTTCGGTGCCGGGCGTGACCGGTACGCCAGCCTTGATCATGCTGCGGCGCGCTTCGGTCTTGTCGCCCATGCGGCGGATCACTTCAGCGGACGGGCCGATGAATTTGATCCCGCGTTCGGCACAGATATCCGCCAGTTCGGCGTTCTCCGACAGGAAGCCATAGCCGGGATGCAGCGCATCACAACCGGTTTCCACCGCCAAGTTCACCAGCTTGCGCGGGTTCAGGTAACCGGCCAGTGGCTCGGCACCAATGCTGTGGGCTTCGTCGGCACGCTTGACGTGCAACGCATGGCGGTCGGCGTCGGAGTAGACCGCGACCGAGCGAATGCCCATCTCGGCGCAGGCACGCACGATTCGTACGGCAATTTCACCACGGTTGGCGATCAGGATCTTTTTTATCACTTGGAAATTCCCTTGAGCCGATTGCTGCGTTCTTCGACCCACTGGAGCTGGGTCGGCGCGTGACCAAATGTTTCATGACAGTCGCGAGACACACACTAAGCCGGTAGAGGGATTAACAAAAATCAATAATTATTGGGTCATGCATAAGTAAAGACTTATAGTTGTTCGGCTGGCTTGGGATGAGGAGAGCGAAATATGCGTAAGTCATTGATGCGACTGACATTGCGTCAGCTGCAGATCTTTCATGAAGTGTGTGATTTGCGCTCTTATAGCCGCGCCGCCGAGGAAATGTCCCTCACACAGCCCGCCGTGAGCCTACAAATTCGTCAGTTGGAAGAGCTGATCGGCCAGCCGCTGTTCGATTATGTCGGCAAAAAACTCTACATGACCGAGGCCGCTGAAGCGCTGCAACGGGCCAGTCGCGATATCTTCGGACGGCTGGAGAACCTCGATATGCAACTGTCGGACATGCAGGGCTCACTGCAAGGCCAACTGAAGCTGGCCGTGGAATCCAGCGCCAAATACTTTGTGCCGCATTTGTTTGCTGCCTTTAAGCGCCAGCACCCTGAGGTGCAGTTGCACCTGACGGTGGTCAACCGTGCCCAGGTGATCCGCCGGCTTTCCGACAACCGCGACGATCTGGTGATCATGTCCATGGTGCCCCAGGACATGGGCCTGGAATTCCTGCCATTCCTCAACAACCCGATTGTCGCCGTGGCGCCCCCCAACCACCCTTTGAGCCTGCAAGGCCCACTGCGCCTGCAAGATCTGGAACCTTACACGCTGCTGCTACGCGAACCGGGTTCCGGCACGCGGATGGCTTGCGAAGAATACTTCAAGGAGAAACGTGTGCACTTCACCCAGACGGTGGAAGTCGCCTCCGCCGAGGCGCAGCGCGAATGTGTATGCGCGGGATTGGGCGTGGCCCTGCTGACGCGCCACGCGGTCAACATGGAACTGGCCACCGGCGGGCTCAAGGAGCTGCCGGTGGAAGAGCTGCCGCTGTACCGCAGTTGGTGCCTGGTGCAGGCCAAGGCCAAGCGCCTGTCACCGGTGGCCCATGCGTTCCTGGGCTTTATTCGCAGCGAACGGGTGCAGATCAGCGCACTGGCTGAGCGTTTCGCTGGGCAGCCGCGGGTGCCTGCCAGTGGAGTTCCGGGTAGTCACTGATGCTCTGGAGCAATTGGCGCTCCTCGCAACGGTCTTCGATTGCGCGACGGAACGCCATGCGGCGTTGGTCTTCCTGCTGACGACGGGTCTTTACGGTGCTGTTGCTGTCTTCGTAGGGCCGGGCCATTTCGAGTCTCCCAATGCGAGTGCGGGGAGTACAGGATGGGCGCAGGGGATGACGGTTTGGCGGCGCGGGGGTTACAGGACGATGAATTTTCCAGATAGGTCAGAGATCCAAATGTGGGATCAATCCCGCTCCCACATCTGCTCTGTGTATAGCCCTTAGTCGTCGAGGGCTTTGACCGACTTGGGCGACAACCGCAGGCTACGCAAGCTGCGCTTCACGCTCTTGAGGTGGTTGACCAGGCTTGGCCCGCGCGCCATGGCCACGCCCATTGCCAACACATCAATCACCACCAAGTGGGCGATACGCGAGGTCAGCGGCGTATAAATCTCAGTGTCTTCATGCACGTCGATTGCCAGGTTGACCGTAGACAGTTCCGCCAACGGCGTCTGGCTCGGGCACAGGGTGATCAGGGTCGCACCGCTTTCACGCACCAGATTGGCGGTGATCAGCAGGTCTTTGGAACGGCCCGACTGGGAAATACAGATGGCGACGTCGGTAGGCTTCAAGGTCACCGCCGACATCGCCTGCATATGCGGGTCACTGTAGGCGGCGGCGGTGAGCAGCAGGCGGAAGAACTTGTGTTGGGCGTCAGCGGCCACTGCGCCCGAAGCACCAAAACCGTAAAACTCGACACGCTGGGCCTGGGACATGGCGGTCACGGCCTTTTGCAACTCCACCGGGTCGAGCTTCTCGCGCACTTCCATCAGGGTGTGCAGGGTGGTGTCGAAGATTTTCAGGCTGTAGTCGGCGACGGAATCGTCTTCGTGAATCGCAAATTGCCCGAAGCTGGCACCGGCGGCCAAACTTTGGGCCAACTTGAGTTTCAAGTCCTGGAACCCGGAGCAACCGATGGCGCGGCAGAAGCGCACGATGGTCGGCTCGCTGATGCCCACACTATGGGCCAGGTCGGCCATGGAACTGTGCATCACAGCCGCAGGGTCAAGCAGCACGTGATCGGCAACCTTGAGTTCCGATTTGCGTAACAGGTGGCGCGACTGGGCGATATGTTGCAACAGGTTCAAAGGGCAGGACTCTTGTTATGGGCAGGGCCAAGGATGTAGCAATCTTGTAGTTATACTACAAGAATTGTCGTTTTGCCCGTCCGAAGCATCACTAAATCGCCCTGCTCCCCTTTGAATCTAAGGGCGGCCAAGTTGTAGCCACAGGGGCGGCCTTGGCGTCACTCAGGAAAATCTGCATTTTTCCGTAACAAATCTGCCAACCCTTCGGCCTGCATCGGCCGGCTGATCAAATAGCCCTGCACTTCGTCACACTGCTCCCCTCGCAGGAAATCCAGCTGCTGCTGATCCTCCACACCTTCGGCCACCACTTTGAGCGCCAACCCATGGGCCATGGCAATGATTGCCCGGGTGATGGCCGCGTCTTCACGCCCCTGGCCAAGCCCACGGATAAAGCTCTGGTCGATCTTCACGTAGTCCACGGGGATGCGTTTGAGGTAGCTGAGGGACGAATAACCGGTACCGAAATCATCAATGGCCAACTTCACGCCCAGGTCGCGCAGTTGCTGGAAGGTCGCGATGATGTGTTCAACGCTGTCGAGCAACTGGCTTTCGGTCAGCTCCAGCTCGAGGTATTGCGGGTCCAGCCCGGTTTCTTCGAGCACCTGACGCACCAGGCTGACCACCTTGCCCTGGCGCAACTGATGCACCGACAGGTTCACCGACACTCGAATCGGCGCCAACCCCTGACGCTGCCATTCACAGGCTTGCCAGCAGGCCTCGCGCAGCACGAACTCGCCCAGTGGCACGATCAGGCCGGTCTCTTCGGCCAGGCCGATAAAGTCCCCCGGCGGCACCATGCCCCACTGCGGATGCTCCCAGCGGATCAACGCTTCGGCAGCATTCAGCTTACCGGTGGCCAGGCACAGTTTCGGTTGGTAGAACACCGTGAGCTGGCGCTCCTCTATAGCCTTGCGCAGGTGGTTTTCCAGCTGTAAGCGCTCCAGGGTGCTGGCTTGCAGGCTGTCGGTGTAGAACTGGAAATTATTACCGCCCAGATGCTTGGCGTGCTGCATCGCCATGTTCGATTGGCTGACCAGCGCGGAAATTTCCCGTGCATTGTCCGGCAACAGGCTGACGCCCATCGAAGCACTCACTACCAGCTCATGCCCATCCACCGTCACCGGCACGCGCAGCTTGGCCAACAGTCGTGTGGCGACTCGCGCCAGGCTCGAGAGGTTGCCATAAGCGTCGAATAACACGGCGAATTCGTCCCCGGACAGGCGTGCGATGGTGTCGGCCTCGGGCAAGGCGTTGATCAGGCGGCGCGCCACTTTCTGCAGCAATTGGTCGGCGACTTCATGGCCCAAACTGTCATTGAGCAGCTTGAAGCGGTCCAGGTTGATATGCAGCAGCGCTAGGCTGCGCCCGCCCTGACGCACGCGCTGATGAGCCTCGCGCAGCCGTTCGCGGAACAGCGAGCGGTTGGCCAGGCCGGTCAATTCGTCATAGTGGGTGAGGTAGCGCATGCGCTCTTCGGACTCACGCCTGGCCGAGAGATCGGCGAAGAAACCCACGATATGGCTGACTTTCCCCCGAACATCGCGCACCACGTTCAATTGCAGCCACTGCGGGTACAGCTCGCCGTTCTTACGCGTTTCCACCAGCTCGCCCTGCCAGGTGCCGTGGCTGAGCAGCGCCTGGCGGATCACCGGGAAGTGGCGGCGGGCATCACGACTGCTGGGCAGCTCCACGACATTGCGGCCGATCATGTCGTCGGTTTCAAAACCGGTCACACGACTGAACGCCTGGTTGACGGCGACCAGCTTGTAGTCCGGGTCAAGAATCACGATACCTTCGCTGGCCGCCTCGAACACGGTCGACGCCAGGCGCTGTTGTTCCTCCAGCGCCTTGCCGGCGCTGATATCGCGGCGCGTGCCAAGCATGCGCGTGACTCGCCCGTTGGCCGTGCGCTCCACGGCACGGCCACGGTCTTCGATCCATACCCAGTGCCCATCGCCGTGGCGCACGCGGTATTCCACCTGATAGTCCTCGCTGCGGCCCTTAAGGTGTTCCACCAGCGCGCGCTTGAGCAGCGGCAGGTCTTCGGGATGCAGGCGCGGCTTGAGATGGCCGAGCATCGCCGTGACGTACTCCGGCTCCAGGCCGAACAATTCCTTGAGCTGGGTGTGGTGGACTTCGTCGGTTTGCAGGTTCCAGTCCCACAGGCCAAGCTCACTGGCTTGCAGGGCCATGGCAAGGCGCGCTTCGCTTTTATTCAGGGCCAGGCTGGCGGCGTCCAGCTCCTGGCTACGTTGCGCCACGCGGTCCTGCAGGCCGATTTGTGCGTCACGCAGTTCCTGCTCGACCTGGCGGCGCTGTTCGACTTCGCGCACCAACTCCTGATTGAGTTGTTCGCTGCGCTGCTGCGCCTGTTGCAGGTGCTCGATCAGCGCCTGGTTCTGGAAGCGTCGTAGCAGCCCGCGCTGGATCAGGCGATTGACCTGCCACGCCACCAGGCTCAAGGACGCCAGCAGGATCAGGCCCAGTACACCCCAACCGCGCTGCCGCGGGTCGCCGTTCCAGAACAGGTAGATGATCGCCGGCACCAGGCACGGCAAGGCGAAAGACAAAAACGCCGGCAGGCTCACGGCATAGGCCACGCTGGCCGACAGCGTCGCGGCGCCAATCAGGCCAAACACCCAGGCCTGTTGCATAAAGCTGTCCGCCGGCACCAGCGCGATGGCGGCAATAGCCAGGGTCAGGCCGCTGACCGCCGAGCCGAGCATGAACACGCGTCGCCATATCGGCTGGGCCTGGCGGCTGGGCATGGCTGAATCAAACGCCGCCACCTGGATCACGCGCATCGCCACCAGGGCCAGCAGCCAGACCAGCCAGATGCTGTCCAAGAGGTATTGCTTGGGGTTCCAGAGCAGCCAGGCGCAGACCAGGCCATTGACCAGCATCAACAGGGTCGGCAGCAGGGAGCCTTGATACAGCAGGCGCGTGCGCTCGACCGCCATCTCGGTGGCGTAGTGTTTGCGAAGAACCTGTGCGGGCGCCGCCGAGGGGTCGAGCAGATCGGTGCTGAGGGTCATAGGCAGTGTTCTTATAATGGTGAGCCCGAAACGTCGACGGAGCATACACAAGCAAGCGCTCCGGCCAAACTGCTCCACGTCATAAAAGCCGCACGCTCAGGCAGCGCAAACTCCGGAGCCAGACGGCTTGAACGAGACGCTGCGCGGGCTGCGACCGTTGACCGACCGGTCATCACCCCGACTGTTTTACGTCGACCACCCGGCATTGGTATTTGCCCCACTCTCCCGTGGGCCATAGAATGCGCCGATGCGCGATGATCTCTCTCTTTTGCTTAACTCCCTCAACGATGCCCAACGCCAGGCCGTAGCAGCCCCCGTTGGCCGTCAGTTGGTCCTGGCCGGTGCTGGCTCCGGTAAAACCCGAGTGCTGGTGCACCGTATCGCCTGGTTGATCCAGGTCGAGAACGCGTCACCGCATTCCATCCTGTCGGTGACCTTCACCAACAAGGCCGCTGCCGAGATGCGCCACCGCATCGAGCAGTTGATGGGCATCAGCCCGGCCGGCATGTGGGTAGGCACTTTCCACGGCCTGGCGCACCGCCTGTTGCGCGCCCATTGGCAGGAAGCGGGCCTGGCCCAGACCTTCCAGATCCTCGACAGCGATGACCAGCAACGCCTGGTCAAGCGGGTGATCCGCGAACTGGGCCTCGACGAACAGCGTTGGCCGGCGCGCCAGGCGCAATGGTTTATCAACGGCCAGAAAGACGAAGGCCTGCGCCCGCAACATATCCAGGCCAGCGGCGACTTGTTCCTGGCCACCATGCGCAGCATTTATGAAGCCTACGAGGCCGCCTGCGCGCGCGCCGGGGTCATCGACTTCTCCGAGCTGCTGCTGCGCGCCCTCGACCTGTGGCGCGACAACCCAGGGTTGCTGGCCCATTACCAGAAACGCTTCCGACACATTCTGGTGGACGAGTTCCAGGACACCAACGCCGTGCAGTACGCCTGGTTGCGCCTGCTGGCCAAAGGTGGCGACAGTCTGATGGTGGTGGGTGACGACGACCAGTCGATCTACGGCTGGCGTGGCGCGAAAATCGAAAACATCTACCAGTACTCCGAAGACTTCCCGGACGCGGTCACCATCCGCCTGGAGCAGAATTACCGCTCCACAGCCGGGATCCTCAAGGCAGCCAACGCCTTGATCGCCAATAACACCGGGCGACTGGGCAAAGAGCTGTGGACCGACGGCGGCGAAGGCGAAGCGATCAACCTGTACGCCGCGTTCAACGAGCACGATGAAGCGCGCTACGTGGTAGAAACCATCGAAAGCGCGCTGAAAACCGGCTTGGCACGCAGCGACATCGCGATTCTTTACCGCTCCAACGCCCAATCGCGGGTATTGGAAGAAGCCTTGCTGCGCGAGCGCATCCCGTACCGCATCTATGGCGGCCAGCGCTTCTTCGAGCGTGCCGAAATCAAGAACGCCATGGCTTACCTGCGTTTGCTGGAAGGTCGTGGCAACGATGCGGCGCTGGAGCGCGTCATCAATATCCCGGCGCGTGGCATCGGCGAGAAAACCGTCGAGGCGATTCGCGACCACGCTCGCCATGCCGATGTGTCGATGTGGGAAGCCATGCGCTTGCTGATCGCCAATAAAGGCCTGACCGGTCGTGCAGCGGGCGCACTGGGCGTGTTTGTCGAGCTGATCGAGAACCTGTCGGCCAAATGCGCGGAAATGCCGCTGCACCTGATGACTCAGACCGTTATCGAACAGTCCGGCCTGATCGCCTACCACGAAGCGGAAAAAGGCGAGAAAGGCCAGGCTCGGGTAGAAAACCTTGAGGAACTGGTGAGCGCCGCCCGTGCGTTCGAAAACACCGAGGAAGACGAAGAGCTGACTCCGCTCGCCGCATTCCTCGGGCATGCGTCGCTGGAAGCCGGCGACACCCAGGCCGATGAGCATGAAGACAGCATCCAGCTGATGACCTTGCACAGCGCCAAGGGCCTGGAATTCCCGTATGTGTTCCTGGTCGGCATGGAAGAAGGCCTGTTCCCCCACAAGATGAGCCTGGAAGAACCTGGCCGTCTAGAGGAAGAACGTCGCCTGGCCTACGTCGGCATCACCCGCGCCATGCAGAACCTGGTGATGACCTACGCCGAAACCCGACGCCTGTACGGCAGCGAGACCTACAACAAGGTGTCGCGCTTCGTACGTGAGGTGCCGAAGGGTCTGATTCAGGAAGTGCGCCTTTCCAACAGCGTCAGCCGCCCGTTCGGCGGAGGCCAGCAGCAAAGCGCCAGCAGCCTGTTCGCCGGCTCAGAAATTCCGGAAACCCAGTTCAGCCTTGGCCAGCAGGTCAGGCATTCGGTGTTCGGCGAAGGCGTGATCCTCAACTTCGAAGGCGCGGGTGCCCAGGCGCGGGTGCAGGTGAACTTCGCCGAAGGCAGCAAGTGGCTGATGATGGGTTACGCGAAGCTCGACGCCATTTGAAACATCTGCCTACATGAAGGTGATTGGCCCGCCCTTGTTTTTAGCAAGCGCGGGCCAATATCTGTAATAAGTCCTACAGACCTTTCTGGGCCGGTCCTACGCAAAAGCCCGAAACATTATGTCGCTAGCCACTGTCACTGCACCTGTGCAACATGGCGCGCGTGCAATCCACAAATGAGAATTCCCTTTATGAAACGTTTTCTTAGCATCGCCATGGCGTTGTGCATCGGCCTGACGATGAGCATCGACGCCAACGCCAAGCGCTTCGGTGGCGGCAAAAGTTCGGGGGCAGCACCGACTCACCAGACCAGCCAAATGGCTCCATCCGGCGGTGCTGCGGCTACCGCAGGCGCAGCCGGTGCTGCGGGCGCTGCTGCCAAGGCTGGCGGTGCTTCGCGCTGGTTAGGCCCTCTGGCCGGTATCGCCGCCGGTGGCCTGCTCGCGTCCATGTTCATGGGGGGCGGCTTCGAGGGCATGCAGATTTTCGACATGCTGATCCTGGCGGTCATCGCCTTTATGATCTTCCGCTTTATCGCTGCCCGTCGCCGCAAGCAGCAGGAGCACCTGGCTCCCGCCGGCGCGCCGATGCAGCGTGAAGTGTTCGAGCAAAAACCAGCCATGGGTTCGATCTTCGGTGGTTCGGCAGCACCTGCTGCAGCCCGCCCGGTGATCAACGCACCGGCCTGGTTCAACGAAGAACGTTTCGTCGAAGCGGCCCGCAGCCACTTCCAGTCCCTGCAGCAGCACTGGGACGCCAACGAAATGGACAAGATCGCCGAGTTCGTAACCCCGCAACTGCTGGAGTTCCTCAAGCGCGAACGTGCCGACCTGGGCGACGCTTTCCAGTCGACCTACATTGAAGACCTGCGCGTACAGTTGGACGGTGTGGATGATCGCGCCGACAAGACCATCGCCACACTGACGTTCAGCGGTGTGTCGAAGACCTCGCGCTTCGACCAGGGTGAAGTGTTCAGCGAAAGCTGGAACATGGAACGCCCACAAGGCGAGAACCAGCCATGGCTGGTCGCCGGTATCCGCCAGAACGGCTGATCCCCGCACGCTTGAGCAGGCAGTCACAAAAAACCCCGGACCTGTCCGGGGTTTTCTATTTCACGGTTGCACTTATAGCGAGCTACTGTATAAAACGCCCCTATAAACCGCGCCATCTAGCAAGAGGATCCCGGCCGTGGAAGAAATCATCGAACAATTGCGTGAAGCCAACGAACCGGTCCCGGTTCCCCTGGAACTGCCTGATGAAGATCAGATTGTGGAAATCGAGGAACAACTGTTCATCGACATCCCGTTTGTCTTCCGGGAATTCCTGCTGACCGTCAGCGACGTGGTGTACGGCAGCCTGGAGCCGGTGACTGTCACCGACCCACAATCCCACACCTACCTGCCGGACGTGGCAGCAAACGCTTGGGATGCCGGCGTTGATCGCAGCATGATCCCGATCTGCCAGGACGGTGACGACTATTACTGCGTCGAGGAAGACGGCACGGTGGTGCTGTGGTCTGGCGAAGAAGAACTTGTCACCGAAGAAACCTGGGAATCGGTGTGGCACTGGGCGCGGGACGTCTGGCTGGAAAGCTGAGTTCACACCCAGGCCGGTGTGAGTGCTCTGGCGTATCCTTGTGATTATCCAGCGTCTCCAGCAATGCGACCTGCATCCGCGTATGCACGCGGATGAACCACCGCCAGAGCACGGCCGCCACCGCTGCCGTGACCACGGCGATCAGCACCAGCAACTTGTTGGTCGGCAGGATACTGGCCGACAAGGCTGCCAATAGCAGGAAAATCACCAGCAGCGAGAGGATTGGGAGCAGCTCCGCAATCACCCGCCGCACGCGCTGAGTATGCCGCCCGGCCATTTCCGGCTTCACGCTCATCTCCGCCAGCAGCATCGACAGCGCCTTGAGCTTGCGGTACGCCGCGATCAGGAAGAGCAGCGACACCAGCATCGCGCCCTCGCCCTATGGCTGAATGCTGCGCAGCCATTCGCCATACATGCCGAACACTCGGCTCATGCGCTTGGGCATGACCGCCGCGGGTTAACACCGCGACTTCCGGCAGAAAGCCGGCGCAAGATATGGAAACAGATCGGTAGAAGCGTGACGGCAAGCCGCCCACCGGCGTCCCGTTAGGGATGGCGCTGCAAAGATTCCAGCACCTGCAGAGGTGCCCCCCCAACCAATGCCTACAACCCGTGAGTGTGCTATGGAACCCGGAAACGCCCAGCTGTCGATGACGGTATTGATGACCCCTGACATGGCCAACTTCTCAGGCAATGTCCACGGCGGTACCCTGCTCAAATACCTCGACGAAGTCGCCTACGCCTGCGCGAGCCGTTATGCCGGCCGCTATGTCGTCACGTTGTCGGTCGACCAGGTGATTTTCCGCGAGCCGATCCATGTCGGCGAACTGGTGACGTTCCTCGCGTCGGTCAACTACACCGGCAACACCTCGATGGAGGTGGGCATCAAGGTGGTGACCGAGAATATCCGCGAGCGCTCGGTGCGCCATACCAACAGCTGCTTCTTCACCATGGTGGCCGTGGACGACCAGCGCAAACCGGCCACCGTACCGCCGCTGCAACCGCACAACAGCGAAGACAAACGCCGGTTCGTGCAAGCCCAGCAGCGCCGCCAGATCCGCCAGGAGCTGGAAAAGCGCTACCAGGAAATCAAGGCGGACGCCCTATAAGCCCTTTTCCCTTGTAGGGGCGAACAAACCCCGCCCCTACAACCGCCAGCACTGATCGTAGTGGGCGCACACATCAAATCGCTGATCCAACTGGCTCATGCGCTCAATGTGATGGTTAACGATGTCTACCATCACCGCTTTGCTGGTGTTCTGATAGTACTGCGCCATCAACTTGTCGTTCGCCTTGACGCGCTCGACCACGGCGGCGTCTGTCGGGTTTTGCCACTGCTCCAGAATGGCATCTTCGGTGCCGCTCAGCCGCATGCGGTAAACCCTCTCATAAAGCTCAAGAGTCCGCGCCTTGCGGCCGGCCAACTCCTGATTCACCCGTGCATAGTTCTGACGGTACTCAGCCCAATAGGCCTCGGGTGGAGTGAATTGGCCAAATTTCGCCTTGCGCTCGGCGATCGCCTCTTCGGTGGCTTGCGGGCGCTGCGCTGTGTCTGGCTCCATCAACGTGATGAGCTGCATATGGGTTTCAACGATCGCGTTGATCAACGCGGTACGGTGTGGCGTGACGGGGATAACCTTACCGAATATCGGGCTTTTGCCTGCGCACGATGGCATGCCGTTCTCGAATATCGGCTGTGGAATGCGCACGTCCTTGCCATTAGATCGGGCCAGGCGCTGCAACGAAGTCGTGCAAACCCCCCGCGCCATGTCAAAGGTCACTTCATACTCTTCCCCTGCCTTTGGCGTGATGCTCAGTGCTTTGCCGCAAACGTAGCTACCCCCATTGGTATTAATCATCAACATCGTCTCTTTGCCAGGCGCCAGCTTGAACTCCAGCAACCCCCTGGCCTTGGCTGGCGGGGGGACGGACATGTCGACACGCCGCCGGGTATCGACCAGGAAAATATTATTCAGCATGCCAGTGGTCTGGCCCATACAGTGCTGAGCGTCGTAGACGTCGATGGTGGTATTGGACGTATTAGAGATGAAACGCAGCTTGGCGGCATCAGGCTCGGTGGCGTCAGGGTAAGTGCCGTTCACACTGCAACCGGCCAGCAGCGACATCAGCACCAGGGCGGTTAGCGCCCGCAGCGAAGGGAATAAGGGAGACATGGTTCTTCCTTGAAAAACACAGGGGATGAAGAAGCGTCCGATATTAACGGACGCCCTTTGCCTGGCTCAATCAGGAATGATCCTACAGGCCGATGGCCGTGGCTTCAAAACGCACCCGAGGATGGGCGATACGATCCTGGGCGCGCACCAGCTCCAGCTCGTAACTGGCGCAAGCCTGGGTCTCCAGCAGCACTTCATGCACCGCTGCGGCGGTGAACTCAAAGGCGGCCAGGAGGCTATCGCCCAACAAAACGCGCGCCAGGAATAGCCCCGAGGTCAAATCGCCAACGCCCACTGGCTGACGCGCAAACGCCAGCAGCGGTCGGCGCAGGTGCCAGCAGCCTTCGGCGGTCACCAGCAGCATTTCGAAACCATCCGGCAGTTTGCCGGGGTAATCCAAATGCTTGACCAATACTGCCTTCGGCCCGCGCGCCAGCAACGCTTTGGCCATGGCCAGGCAATCGAACAACGATTGCGGCTTGCGCCCGGCAAAGCTGTCCAGCTCCAGCTGGTTGGGGCACAGGAAGTCAGCCATGGCCGCGGCTTCGTCCAACAGGAAATCGCTGACTTCCTGGGGCACAATGCAGCCTTTCTCCGGGTGGCCCATCACCGGGTCGCACAAATACAGGGCTTTGGGGTTGAGGGCCTTGATGCGCGCCACGCCGGTGAGGATCGCCCTGCCCTGGTCCGCACTGCCGAGGTAGCCGGACAGCACGGCGTCGCAGTTGCCAAGCTCGCCGATCGCGGCGATGCCTTCCACCAGCGCCGGAATCTGCTGCGGCGCCAACACTTCGCCCGCCCACTGGCCATACTGCGTATGGTTAGAGAACTGCACCGTGTTCAATGGCCAGACGTTCACCCCAACCCGCTGCATGGGGAACACGGCGGCGCTGTTTCCGGCGTGGCCAAAGACCACATGGGACTGGATCGCAAGCAGATGAGGTGTGCGTTTCATGCAGGGGATTCCGTCAAGCCGTTGAAATTCTGGGCGCGCAGTATGCGACTAAACACGGCCTATACGACAGACCGGCGACACAGTTAAGCTGCTCTCACTTTGTTGGAGTTCATCGCATGCTGACCCTGGGAAACATCTTCGTGTTGATGCTGCTGGCGACCGGCGCCGCCTGGGTGTGGCACAACCACGGCTTGCGCGAACGGGCGCTGGAGCGGGTCAAGCAGCATTGCGCCAAGCTCGACATCGAACTATTGGACGGCGCGGTGGCGCTCAAGCGCATCGGTTTTGTGAAGGATGCCAACGGTCGACGGCGCCTGGCACGTATCTACAATTTCGAGTTCACCGTGACCGGCGAAACCCGCCATCCTGGGACGATTACCCAATTTGGCGCCCACAGTGCACATATCGAACTCGCGCCCTACCCGTTCGAGATCAAGACGCCGCTGCCTAGCGCCGAGGTGATCGAGCTGAGCCAGTGGCGCCAGGACCACGGCACCAAGAACCGTCAGTAACGGCAGGCCGCTAATGCAGCCTGCAACGCGGCCAAGTCCTGTGGCTCGCTGAAAATCAACTCGACCCGCGAATCACGACGCCACTCACTGGGTTGCCAGACGAGCGGGCTGTTATCCACAGCGTTGGCGCTAACCCAACCTTCTGTGCTGTGGATAACCAGCTTGGCGCGGCGCCATTCAAGGTGTGTGAGCCATTGATACAGGCGCTGCGCATCGAATTGCTGGCTCGGGTGCCAGCGCCAGCCGATACTCCAGCCGCCCTCTTGGGCTTGGCTGAGGCAAATCGGCAACGTAGGATCGCTCCAGATGGCCGGCATTTGCGCCAGGCCTTTTGGCACTTCTAAGTTATCCACAGCGCTGCTCGCGTGTTCGTGCAGGCCAGGCAATTGCTCCAGAGGCAGCCGGGCCTGGCGCGTCCAGTAAAGCGGACATTCCGGTAACAACCGCTCAATCGCCTGGCGCTGTGCGGCGTCCAGCGCTTCATCCTTGTTCAGTACCAGCAGGCCTGCACGGGCCAGCGCTTCCTGTTGCGCTGGCGGTAAGGGTTTGCCTGCCGCCAAGGCCTGCGCATCCAACACCATCACGCAAGGCTGAACGGCCAGCACCTCCTGCCACGGCGCTGCGCGCAACTGCTTGAGCAATTGCGCCGGATGGCCCAGGCCCGACGGTTCGATAAACAGCCGATCAGGCTTGGCCTTGCGCAACAAGCGACCAAGCCCTACCTGAAACGGGGCTCCATTCACACAGCACAGACAGCCTCCGGCGACTTCGCCCAGGGCAATGCCGTCGTCATCCTGAGTGAGCAAGGCGGCGTCCAGGCCGATCTGCCCGAACTCATTGATCAGCACGGCCCAGCGCTCGTGTGCCGGGCGCTGGGCGAGCAGGTGCTTGATAAGGCTGGTCTTGCCGACGCCCAGGGCCCCGGCAATCACGTGGGTAGGAATGTTCTGGAGCATGAGGGGCATCGTTCGGACCGTGTAGAGCGTTTGATCCTACGCGGTTATGCGAGCCAATCCAGTGTCAGGATCAAGCGGCGTTCATCGGCTTTGAGGGCTGGCGAGCGGTGAATCAAACCGTGGCCTTCGTTGCCATGCCATTTGGTGCCCTTGAGCAGGGCGACTTCGCCGCAGTGGATCTGTTCGATACGCTCGCTGGGCTCCGCGTCCGGTTGGCTCAGCTTGCGACGGTCCATCACGCCTTCGCGCAACCACTGGCTGCCGATGCCGGCATAGGTGGTGATCAACCGCACAGGCACATGATCGACGTGAAAACGCGGGCACATGGCCTTGTCCAACAGTCGCAGCCGCACACCAATGCGCTTGGCACCCAGCAAGCAGGCAAACGCGCTGACCAGCCACGATACATCGGCGACAAAGCCTTCATAGCCTTCAAGATCGCGGCAACTGGACGCCAAGCCCTGCACGTTGGGCACGGCGTCTTCGTTGTTGAGCTCAATGACCATGGAATCGGCCAACGGCTCATTGAGCGCCACCAGCAAGGCGCCGAACTCAGCGATGTGCAGCGGCAACTGGCGCTGCCACAACGCCAGGTTCACGCCGTCTTCGAGAATGTCAGAGAGCGCCAGCGGCGTTTCACCAAAGGCCTGGCGAATTACGGGGCGCAGGGGAATCACCGGGGCCAGCATCAGGCGGCAGCCTCCTCATACCAGGGGCCAAAAGGATCGGCCAGCAGGCGCCAACCTTCGACGCCCACGGCCATTTCTTCATCGTTGAGCAGGCAGGCGTCCAACTCGGCGCGCATCAGGGCGAAATCAATGTTTTGCCCGATAAACACCAGTTCCTGGCGACAATCGCCGGTGCTCGGTTGCCAGTTACCCATGATCGCCGCGACGCTTTCTTCGTCCTGCGGCCACTGGCTTTTCGGCACAAAGCGCCACCAGCGGCCGGCAAAACCATGGCGCATCAAGCCGCCGGCCTGGGACCAACTGCCCGCGTCCTGATGCTTGCTGGCCAGCCAGAAAAAGCCCTTGGAGCGCAGCAGTTTGCCGTTAACCCAGGGCCGGTCGATAAAGTCGAAAAAACGCTGCGGATGAAAGGGGCGGCGGGCACGGTAGGCGGTGGACGCGATGCCGTACTCTTCGGTTTCCGGCACGTGGTCACCGCGCAGTTCCTGCAACCAGCCGGGGGCTTGGGCGGCGCGTTCAAAGTCGAAACGCCCAGTGTTGAGGACCTTATGCAACGGCACTTCGCCCATGACCATCGGGATGATTTCCGCCTGGGCATTAAGGCGCTCGAGGATCGCTATCAACTCTTCGCGTTCGCGGCTGCTGATCAGGTCGATCTTGCTGATGAGGATCACGTCGGCGAATTCGATCTGCTCGATCAGCAGGTCGGTGATGGAGCGTTCGTCTTCTTCACCGAGGGTTTCGCCGCGTGAGGCCAGGCTTTCAGCAGCCTGATAGTCGAGCAGGAAGTTCATCCCGTCGACCACGGTAACCAGGGTGTCCAGGCGCGCGATGTCGGCCAGGCTTTGTTCGTTTTCATCACGAAAAGTGAAGGTTTCGGCCACGGGCAAGGGTTCGGAGATGCCGGTGGATTCGATTAGCAGGTAATCGAACCGACCTTCCTTGGCGAGCTTTCCGACTTCTTCCAGCAAGTCTTCCCGCAAGGTGCAGCAGATGCAGCCGTTGCTCATTTCCACCAGCTTTTCTTCGGCGCGGTTGAGCGTGACGTCGCGCTGGACTTCGCTGCCGTCGATGTTGATTTCGCTCATGTCGTTGACGATCACCGCCACCCGCAGGTTCTCACGGTTGCGCAGGACGTAGTTGAGCAGCGTGCTTTTACCGGCGCCGAGAAAGCCGGACAACACAGTAACGGGGAGACGATTGGGCATCAGGACTTTCTCATCAGGCCGCCCGGTAAAGCCAGGCTGTGCTTTTATGTTATAGTATAACAACACAAATAAGCCAATGCCGTCTTGCTTGCCACGACGAAGGGCGCAATGCTTGAACACTTCCCCAACCTTGAGAATCCCGATGAAATACTGGGTGTGCGCCCTGTTATCGGTGGCGGCAGGAACTGCCTGCGCCCAAGCGCCGAGTCTGCTGGCCAACTGCACGCGCAGCGCCAACCTGCTGGCCTGCGTCGACCCATTGGGTAACGCCTACAGCGTAGCGACAGTCGGCAGCACCACGTACTTGCGCGGGTACGAGGTGATCGGCAAACGCTATTGGGCTCAGACCAACAGCCGTTACGGGCAACTGACGTTCTTTACCGGGCTGGCATCGGACGGTGAGGCATGGGTCGGCTACACGCGGCGCGTGGGCTGGACCACCCTCAACCGGTTTTCCAGTTCGGGCGGCGCCAGCGCCAAATTCACCTGCAGCCGCATGACCGGCTGTTAGACCTGACCGTTCTTCTGCTCCTGCACCCACGCCATGTAGCTGTTCATCGGTGGGTTCTTCTGGAAATACTTTTTCAGGCCTTCAAACAGCCCCTCCGCAACCGCCTGTTGGTGGCGCACGGTAACCAGGCGCGCACTGTCCCGTGCATTGGAGATAAACCCGGTTTCCACCAGGACCGACGGCACGTCCGGTGACTTGAGCACCGCAAACCCAGCCTGTTCCACGCGCTTCTGATGCAGGCTGGTGATGCCTTCCAAGCTGCCCAAAATCGAACTGCCCAGCTGCAAGCTGGAGGCGATCGTGGCATTCATCGACATGTCCAGAATCACCCCAGCCAGCATGGGGTCCTTGTCCTTCAGGTTCAGCAGGCGGGTGGCCCCGAGCAAATCTGCGCCGTTTTCTCGTTGCGCCATGAATCGCGCCGTGGCTGAAGTGGCGCCACCTTCGGATAGGGCATACACCGACGCGCCTGACGCGGTGATCCGCGGCGCCGCATCCGCATGCACTGAGATGAACATATCGGCATTGTGCTTGTGGGCGATTTCCACGCGCTTGCGCAGCGGTACGAAGAAGTCGTCGTTGCGCACCAACTTCACGTCAAAGCCCTTTTCACGCTTCAAACGTTTGGCCAACAACTGGGCAATGGACAGCACCACGTCTTTCTCGCGCTGGCCTTTGGAGCCGACGGCGCCTGGGTCCTTGCCACCGTGGCCGGGGTCGACCACCACGATGATGTCGCGCTTGGGGTGCGCCTTATCCACTAACGGCGCAGGTTCGGCGGCGATTTGTCGAGGCGCCTGGGTGGCGCTGGTCAGGTCCAGTACCAGGCGATGGCCCTGGCCGTCCTGGGGTGGCAATAGAAAGCTGTTGAGCTGCATCGGCGACGCCAGGTCCAGCACGATGCGCGTATCGCTTTTGCCGAAATGCCCGGAGCGGATTGAGGTGATCCCGCTGTCCTTCAACGCCAACTGAGTGAAATCACCACTGAGCCCGGCGCCGCTCAGGTCGATGATCAAACGCTCCGGTGCGCTCAGGGTAAACGTCTTGTATTGCACCGGGCCGCTGAGGTCGAACACCAGCCGAAGCTTGTCGTCCGAGCGCCACAAGCGGGCGTTGCGTATCTGCGTGGCGTGGGCCGTAAACGGCAGAGTGAAAAGAGGGCTGGCCAAGAGCAGGTTCAAGAGCTGACGTCTGTGCATACGAATACCGCAAATAAAGGAGCGTCCCTACTCGACATGACTGAAAAAAGGCAGGAGCAGAAAAATCATCGTCGACTCAATAGTTATAATATAACATGTCTTTTTATTTCCAACGATGGACCTGCTCATGAATGCGCTGACTCTGCCGGATATCGCCGCGCAGGCTTCACGCCAAGCCTTGCCACTCGATTGGGTGGGCATGTGCGGCATCGCGTTGCCGATCCTGATCAACGGCCAGCACCTGACGGCCACCGCCGACGCTGGCGTGAGCCTGGACGATGGCAGCGCCCGTGGCATTCATATGTCACGCCTGTACCTGGCGCTGGAAATGCTCGACCAGCAGTCCCTTACGCCCGCACATCTGCGTAATGTACTGCAGCGATTTCTCGACAGTCATGAAGGTTTATCTAAGAACGCCTACCTGCGTATCCACACGGATTTGCTGCTGAAACGCGCCGCCTTGGTCAGCCCCTTGGCCGGATGGAAGCGCTACCCGATCAGTATCGAAGCGCGTCTTGAAAACCAGATGTTCCACGTGGAACTAAAAATTGACGTTATTTATTCCTCAACCTGCCCCTGCTCTGCTGCCCTCGCCAGGCAATTGATTCAGCAGCAATTTGTCGAAGACTTCGGCAACACCCCGTTGCGGCACGACGACGTGTTGAGCTGGCTAGGCAGCGCCAACGGCATCGTCGCCACGCCCCACAGTCAGCGCAGCAATGCGCAATTGCATGTCCAACTGCAAGGCGAGCAATTACCTATTACAGAGTTAATCGATAAGGTCGAAGCCGCCCTCGGCACCGCCGTACAAACCGCTGTAAAACGTGCGGACGAACAAGCCTTCGCCCTGGCCAATGGGCAGAACCTGATGTTCTGCGAAGACGCCGCCCGCCGCGTGAACCTCGCCTTGAAACGCTCGGATGCCGTCAAAGCCTTCCACCTGAAAGTGATCCACGCCGAAAGCCTGCACGCGCACGATGCCGTGGCTGAAAGCCGCTGGACGAGAAACCCTGCATGATCACCTGCACCGCTTTGCGCTGGGGCGCCCCAGGCCAACCGCTGACACCCGCCATAAACCTCACCCTGGAAAAAGGCAGCCTAACCGGCATCATCGGGGCCAACGGCACCGGTAAAAGCAGCCTGCTCAAGGTCATCGCCGGCCTGCAAAAACCTCTGGCGGGCAAAGTCAGCGTGGACGTTCCACGCCGTGGCGGCCTGTCGTTCCTACCCCAGCAGCAACAACTCGACCGCCAATTCCCCATCAGCCTTCAAGAATTGGTCGCCGCCGGTTTCTGGGGCACTCAACTCTCCCCGCCACAACGTAGCCAGCGCCTTGAGGCGGTATTGCAAGACTGGTGCCTCAGCGGCCTGGAGCACCGCCCGTTGATGGCCTTGTCCGGGGGCGAATTGCAGCGCGCCCTGCTCGCCCGTATGAGCCTGGCCGAATCGCCCGTGTTGTTGCTCGACGAGCCTCACGCCGCCCTCGACGAAGAAGGCCAGGCGCTGTGCTGGAAACACATCCACGCCTGGCAAGCGCAAGGCCGCACGCTGATCGTCGTCTGCCATGACCTTGCGTCCGTGCGCCAGCACACCCAGCAAGTGGTGCAAATCAAAAGCACCGGCTGCGTGTTTGGCCCGAGCAAAGAGCTGATCCGCCCGCAACCTCAGATGCAGGTGGCCTGATGCATTTCGCCGCCCACCTGTGGATGCCCTTCGTCGACTTCGTCTTCATGCGTCGCGCCTTGATTGGCGGCCTGGTACTCGCCTGCAGCACCGCACCGTTGGGCGTGTTTTTGATCCTGCGGCGCATGAGCCTGATCGGTGACGCCGTCGCCCACGGCATTCTGCCCGGCGCCGCGCTGGGTTTCTGGTTTGCCGGGCTCAGCCTGCCCGCCTTGACCATCGGTGGCCTCGGTGCAGGCCTTAGCATGGCTGGCCTGTCCGCCTGGATCACACGTCGCACAGGCCTGCGCGAAGACGCCAGCCTCGCTGCCATCTACCCCATCTCGCTCGCCACCGGCGTGCTGATCCTCGGCATCGCCGGCAAGCGCCTGGACCTGCTGCACCTGCTGTTCGGCTCCGCCTTGGCCGTGGACCAAACCACCCTCACTGGCATGCTCTGGGTCACGGGTTTCAGCCTGATCGCCATGGCTGTGATCTATAAGCCGCTGCTGCTGGACACCCTCGACCCACTGTTCCTGCAAACCGTCAGTCGCCTCGGCCCACTGGCTCACGGGCTGTTCCTGACCCTGGTGGTGCTGAACCTCGTGATCGGCTTCCAGGCCATCGGCGCCTTGATGGTGGTGGGCCTGATGATGTTGCCGGCCATCGCTTCACGTTTCTGGAGCCGGCGCCTGCCCGTGTTGATCGCAGTATCGGCAGTGCTGGGATGCGTGTCGGTGTGGCTGGGTTTGTTGCTGTCGTTCTACTACTCGTTACCCAGCGGCCCGGCCATCGTGCTGGTGGCGGGTGCAGGGTATCTGCTGTCCGTTGTCTTCGGTCCGGTGCACGGCTTGCTGCGCCGCCCGCCCTTGCTGTCATCCCAATGAGGTGTTTCCCGATGCGCGCTCTACTCGTGCTGTTCAGTCTCGTCTTGTCCTTATCGACGGCTCAGGCCGCAGACAAGCTTCAGGTGGTCACCAGCTTCAGCATCCTCGATGACATCACTCACCAGATCGGTGGCGATCACATCCAGATCAGCAATATGGTCGGCCCCGACGCCGACGCCCATACCTACGAGCCAACGCCGGACGATGCCAAAGCGCTGCTCAAGGCCAGAGTCATCATCAAGAACGGCCTCGGCTTCGAGCCTTGGCTGGACCGCCTGGTAACCAGCACCGAAACCAAAGCCACCGTGGTCACTGCCAGCAAAGGCGTGATCTCCCACACCATGGATGAAGACGGCGAAACCATTCCCGACCCACACGCCTGGCATAACCTGGCCAATGCCGAAATCTACGTGAACAACATCACCAAGGCGCTGATCGCTGCCGACCCCGTCAACAAGGCCGACTATCAGCGCAACAGCCAAACCTACCTGAAAGAAATCCACCGCCTGCTCGCCGAGGCCAAGACCAAGTTCGGCGCGCTGCCACCCGGCAACCGCCGCATCGTCACCTCCCACGACGCCTTCGGTTACCTGGGCCAGGCTTACGGTATCGAGTTCCTCGCCCCCCAAGGCCTGTCCACCGAACGTGAGCCGTCCGCTGCCGAAGTGGCTGCGCTGATCACTCAGATCCGCAAAGACAAAGTCAAAGCCGTGTTCATGGAAAACATCAAGGATTCGCGCCTGCTCAAGCAGATCGCTGATGAAAGCGGCGCGCAGATCGGCGGCACGTTGTACTCCGACGCCCTCGCCGCGGAAGGCCCGGCCAGCACCTTCACAGGACTGTTCGAATACAACCTCAACACCCTGTGCGCCGCGTTGGGCAAGCCATGATCCGCAAGAACCCGTCGGGCGATCTGCCCGTGATTGCCGAATCCGCCTACGTCGACAAAACTGCGATCATCTGCGGCAAAGTCATCATTGGCGAGAACGTCTTCGTCGGCCCCTACGCCGTGATCCGTGCCGACGAAGTCGACGCCAGCGGCACCATGGACCCGATCACCATCGGTGCCAACTCCAACATCCAGGACGGCGTGGTCATCCATTCCAAGTCCGGCGCGGCGGTGACGATCGGAGAATTTACTTCCATCGCCCACCGCTCCATCGTCCACGGCCCGTGCAGCGTTGGCGACCGCGTGTTCATCGGTTTCAACAGCGTGCTGTTCAACTGCGCCTTGGGTGACGGCTGCGTGGTGCGCCACAACTCGGTGGTCGACGGGCGCGACTTGCCCGCCGCGTTCTACGTGCCCTCCACCACCCGCATCGGACCCAATACCGACCTGTCGCAATTCCCGCCGGTGAGCGTCAGTGCCTCGGAGTTCTCCGAAGACGTGGCACGCACCAATGTCGATCTGGTGCGCGGCTACAAAGCCCTGCAAAACGAGTTCTGAACCATGAGCCGCCTGCTGCTCCGCAACGCCCGCCTGGTGAATGAAGGCGAGGCATTCGACGCCGATGTATGGGTTGCCAATGGTCGCATCGAGAAGATCGCCAGCAGCATCGAAGGCTGCAACGCGACCGTGGCCATCGACGCACAAGGCCAATGGCTGCTGCCCGGCATGATTGATGACCAAGTGCACTTTCGCGACCCCGGGGCACCGGACAAAGGCAGTTTCTACAGTGAATCCCGCGCCGCGGTGGCCGGTGGCATCACCAGCTTCATGGACATGCCCAACACCCATCCGGCCACCCTGAACCTGGAAGCCCTGGCCGATAAAAAACGCCGCGCCGCACTGCACTCGGTGGCCAACTATGGCTTTCACTTCGGCGTGAGCAACGACAACCTCGACACCGTCGCCGCGCTCGACCCGCGGGAGGTGGCCGGGGTCAAAGTGTTCATGGGCGCCTCGACCGGCAACATGTTGGTGGACGATCCACGCATCCTGGAACGCCTGTTCGCCGAA
Source organism: Pseudomonas sp. EA_65y_Pfl1_P113 (assembly GCF_963970525.1). Taxonomy (NCBI): domain Bacteria; kingdom Pseudomonadati; phylum Pseudomonadota; class Gammaproteobacteria; order Pseudomonadales; family Pseudomonadaceae; genus Pseudomonas; species Pseudomonas sp. EA_65y_Pfl1_P113. The sequence continues at coordinate 32,184 of NZ_CAXAQM010000012.1, read as the reverse complement.
GTGCCGACCATTCTGTTGGCCCATTGCGAGCACACGCCGAGCATCCAGGCCAACGAACTGCGCCTGCACGAACGCTTCGGCGAGCACATCCCAGCCGTGGCGCACCCGCTGATCCGCGATGCCGAGGCGTGCTATCGTTCCTCATCTTTTGCGGTGGAACTGGCCAAGCGTTATGGCACCCGCCTGCACGTATTGCATCTGACCAGCGCCCGCGAGTTGGCGCTATTCGAAGACAAGCCTCTGGCCGAAAAACGCATCACCGCCGAAGTCTGCCTGCATCACCTGCTGTTCGATGACCGCGACTATCACCGCCTCGGCCACCAGATCAAATGCAACCCGGCGATCAAGACCCGCGCCGACCGCGATGCCTTGCGCTTGGCCTTGTTGAGCAACCGGCTGGATGTGATCGGCAGCGACCACGCGCCGCATACCTGGGCGCAAAAACAGATGGGGTATCGCGAAGCGCCGTCAGGGCTGCCGTTGGTGCAGCACGCGTTGCCGGCATTACTGGAGTTGGTGGCGGACGGGCTGCTGCCCATCACCACCCTGGTAGCGAAGACCAGCCACCGCGTCGCCGACCTGTTTGCCATCCCGGACCGGGGTTATTTACGCGAAGGCTATTGGGCCGACCTGGTACTGATCAAACCCGAGCCCGAGGGAAAGCCCGTCAGCAGCCAGCCGATCCTGGCCCGCTGCGGTTGGACGCCCTTCGCCGAACGCAGCTTTCGCCACAGCGTCAGCACCACCCTGGTATCCGGCCACCTGGCCTGGCACAACGGCCAAGTGGTCGATAGCTGTCAGGGTTTACCCCTGCATTTTCTGCGTTAAGCGCGAGGCTTGACTGTACCGCAATCGTTACCCAACCACTGGGCATGGCTGTCCAGGCTGCCCTTCTGCTGGATCCCAGTGGCGTTGAAGGTGCCGTTGACGGTGGTGGTGAATTCCTTCTGGCTCTGGAACGTCGCCACGCCCGTGCCCTGGGCTTTCGGGCAACTGAAGCGGAATTTCCACTGGTTGCCGGTCTTGTCGGTCACTTCCTGTTTGCAGCCCGATTGCGGGTCGGTCAGGGGGATGGAATCGGAGGCGACCTGTGCCGGTGTAAGGCACACCTGCACACCTTTGCCGGCCATGTTGATGCCTTGTTTTTCGAGCATGGCACGCTGTTCGGGGGTCATCTGTTGCTTGAGTTGACCGAGGATCAGCGACAAGTCCGGCAGGTCCTGGTTATCGACTTTCATATTGCTGGTGGTCAATTCCCACAAGCCCGGCGCCAGCATCTGCGCCTGCGCTGCCACGGGCAGCGACAAACCAACAACCATGGCCAAACCTAGCAGACGAGCATTCATCGGGTAACTCCTGGGCAATTGTGGGCGTTAGACGCCGCAAAAGCGCCAGTGTTGCACGGCAAATAAAATAGCGACATTCGTGACCAGACATGGTCTGTTAGGCACTGGATTGCCTGGAGTACCGTCGTCCATGGATTTCTTTGGCCCGCACCTGCTTGCCTACTTCATTGCCACGCTGCACTTTCTCGGGACCCTCGCCGCGATTCATGCGGTGCTGACCGTCAGGACCGCCCAAGGCTCAATCGCCTGGGCCTTGTCGCTGATGTTCATGCCTTACCTCACGCTGATCCCCTACCTGATCTTTGGTCGCAGCACGTTCGATGCTTACATCCAGGCGCGTCGCCAGGCCAACCAGGAAATGCACAAGGCAATCACCGCACTGAACTGGCGCCCGTGGGTCGAGGAGGCCCTTGCTGCGCGTCACTCCAGCGCCTACGCCTCGCTGCGCGCCATGCCCAAGCTGGGCCGCATGCCGTGCCTGGCCAACAATGAGGTACGTCTGCTGGTGAACGGCGACGCGACCTTCAGCGCGATTTTTGAAGCCATCCGAAGCGCGAAAACCGCCGTGCTGTTCCAGTTTTTCATTATTCATGACGACGAACTGGGCCGCCAATTGCACATCTTGTTGAAGGAAAAAGCCGCTCAAGGCGTAGCCATTTACGTGCTGTACGACCGTATCGGCAGCCACGCCCTGCCTCATCGCTATGTGCATTCACTGCGTGAAGCCGGCGTGCATATCAAAGCATTCGCTACGCGCAGCGGCTGGCTCAACCGCTTCCAAGTCAACTTCCGTAACCATCGCAAGATCGTGGTGGTGGACGGCATCACCGGGTTTATCGGCGGGCATAACGTCGGCGATGAGTACCTGGGCAAAAAACCGCCGCTGGCGCCGTGGCGCGATACGCATGTGCAGGTCACCGGCCCGGTGGTGGCGTGCTTGCAGGAGTCGTTTGCCGAAGACTGGTTCTGGGCCGCGCGGGAACTTCCGCCATTGATTCTGCCGGACGCCTACCCCGAGGATGGCGTGCTTTGCCAATTGCTCGCCAGCGGCCCCGCCGACCCTTACGAAACCTGCTCACTGTTTTTCGTAGAAGCCATTCATGCAGCCACCCAACGCGTGTGGATCACCAGCCCGTATTTTGTGCCCGATGAGGCGGTATTCGCCGCCCTGCGCTTGGCGGTTCTGCGTGGTGTAGATGTGCGCCTGTTGCTGCCGTCACGGCCCGATCACCGCATCGTTTACGCCGCGTCCAGCCTTTATGCGTTCGAAGCCGTGCGCGCCGGGGTGCGCGTATTCCGCTACACGCCAGGTTTTCTGCATCAGAAGGTGGTGCTGGTGGACAGCGAAATCAGCGCCATCGGCAGCGCCAACATGGACAACCGCTCGTTCCGGCTAAATTTCGAAGTGATGCTGCTGACGGTCGACGAAGCGTTCGCTAAACAAGTCGAGCACATGCTGCTGGACGATTTCGCGCTGGCCCATGAGGTCAGCCAGGAAGAAAGCCGCGAGACACGCCGTCTTCAACAACTGGGCATGCGGGTCGCGCGGCTGATCTCACCCATCCTCTAAAGGCCAACACATTTGGATCGCTAACGTCCCGGTAGATCAGCGATAGACATCTTCCCGCGTCCACGGCAGTTCGTGACTGCCATCAGCATGGGGTTTCACCGCCAGAATCTGGTGCAGGTTGATCCAGCCTCGCGCAAACGCATACGCGCAACCCGCCAGGTACAACCGCCAAATGCGCAGCACTTGCTCCGGCACCCTTTTCGCCGCTGCCTCCAAGTTGTCTTCCAGGCGCTCGCTCCAATGGTCCAGCGTGCGGGCGTAGTGCAGGCGCAGGCTTTCGACGTCGACCACTTCCAGCCCGACTTCACTGATTTCGGCGGTCATCATCGCCAGGTGCGGCAGTTCGCCGTTGGGGAACACATAACGCTCGATAAACTCCCCCGCGCCGCGGCCCACAGGGCGACCGTCGGTGTGCTTGGCGGTAATGCCGTGGTTCATCACCAGGCCGCCTTCACGCACGGCGCCGTACAACGTCTTGCAGTACTCCGCCAGATTGGCGTGGCCGACGTGTTCAAACATGCCCACGCTGACCACCTTGTCGAAACGACCGTCTTGCGGCAGGTCGCGGTAGTCGAGCAGTTGCAGGTCCACCTGATCGTCCAGGCCCTCGGCTTTCACCCGCTCGCGGGCCAGTGCCAACTGCTCTTTACTCAAGGAGATGCCGAACACCTTGACCCCGAACTCCCGCGCGGCAAAACGCGCCAGGCCGCCCCAGCCACAACCGACGTCCAGCAAGTACTCGCCGGCCTGCAACCGCAATTTGCGGCACAAGTGGCGAAATTTGTCTTGTTGAGCCTGGTCGATGGATTCGCTGCCGGTTTCGAAATACCCGCAGGAGTACGCCATGTCCTGGTCCAGCCAAAGCTGGTAGAACGCGTTGGACAGGTCGTAATGGTAGGAAATAGCGGCTGCGTCAGTGGCCTTATCGTGAATCGAGCGCACCGGACGGGGTTCATCGTCGTGCACCAGCGCGTGACTCAGTTCATCACACACCCGGATCACTTCGCCAATAGAGCCTTCCAGCTCCAGCTTGCCTTCGATAAAGGCTTCGCCCAATGAGTTGAGCGTGGGATGGGTCAATTGGCTGACAACCGCGGGGTCCTTCACCACGATGGTCACGCTGGGCTCGGGGCCCAAGTTGAATTCATGGCCATCCCAGAGTCGCAGACGCAGCGGTAGCTGAAGATTCTGTAAGGCCGGTGGAAGTTGCGCGAGCATGAGTAGTCCCCCCGTGTTTCAGACGTCTGGCTTGAGGGTAGACCATCCGAAGACAAAGTAGGAGGCTATCGATTTGATAGCGCTCGCCTATAAGGCCCGGCGCTCGAGCAAGCCGTCCTGAACCCATTGTTTAAGCCACGTGATGGCCTGCAACGGTGCACCCTCTGCGTAACTGACTGCCAACGCTGCGCACAGTTCGGCGAAGTTCCAGCCAGTGGTCGCCATTCCCGCCAAGGCACAGGCTTCTTCGGGTTCCAAGCTACGGTAATGGCAAATATTCTGATGGCGCCACACCAGGCAGATCTGTGGCGGGCTCAACGGCTGGCTGTCGGGGAAATCCGACTCGTCCTTGCTGGCGCGCCAGATCGCTACGCTATTGAAATGACACAGCACCTGCTGCACCGATGGCGCCAGCGTGATCTGCAGCACCGGCCATTCTTCAGGTGGCAACAACGCCATATCGTTCAGCGTCAGCCGTTCGCCCTGCGGTGCATCAAAGGCCAGGGTAAACGCCCACTCCAACCGCGCCAGTTCCGCCAGCGGCGCACTTTGCTCCGCCACCAAATGCTCAAGGATAAACGCCGGGAAACGCTGACCCAGCCAGCGCAGGCTGTAATGGGCCGATGGGTAACGGCGCACATAGGCCTGGGTCAGCGAGGCGAATTCATCATCGCCCAACCAATAATGGATAGCGCGGAAATCATGCCGCAAAACTTCCTGCAGCCGCGCGATATAGGCGTTGTGGTAAATCGCCAGGCCCGTCTCTACATCCAGCGTCGGCCCGCCCATCAAGGTCGCGGCGAAGCCACTGCTGGCGTTCGGTGTGTCGGCTAACAGGTGCTGTTCGAAGGCCAACTGCCAATCGGTCAGGCGCATAAATGCCTCCTGGCCAGGGCCTTAGCGCCCAACTCACGGGCCTTGCTCAATTCGATGAGCAGCTCTTCAAAGGGTGGGAAATGGTCGTCGCGCTCCAGTAGCGTCGACACAGGCCCCAGGTGTTCAAGCGTTTGTTGATAAAGCGCCCACACCGGGTCACACACAGGATGGTCATGGGTGTCGACCACGTAGTCGCCGTAGTCCATATGCCCCGCCAGGTGCAGCTGGCGGATACTCCCAGGTGGCAGGTTGCGAATAAACGTCCAAGCGTCGAAGCCATGATTGCGCGAGCTGACATACACATTGTTGACGTCCAGCAACAACTGGCACCCCGACAAGTGAGCCAACGCGTTGAGGAATTCCCACTCGGTGAATTCGTCGGCTTTGGAGCGCACATAACTGGAGACATTTTCTAGCACCAGAGGGCGTTGCAACACGTCCTGCACTTGGCGCACGCGGGCAGCTACGTGGTAGAGGCTTTCTTCGGTGTAAGGCAGCGGCAGCAGGTCATGCAACTGGTGGGCGCTGCCGCGGCTCCAGCACAGGTGATCGGAAATCCATGCCGGCTGGATGCGCTCGGCGAGCTGTTTGATTTGCTTCAGGTAATCGGTATCGAGGGCATGGGGCCCGCCGATGGACAAGGACACGCCGTGCATCACCAGGGGATAGCGCTCGGCTATCGCATCCAGGTAGTACAAGGCTTTACCGCCCTGGACCAGATAATTCTCGGAGATCACTTCAAACCAATCCACGGGCGGCGATTGTTCAAGGATCTGCGGGTAGTACTCACTGCGTAAACCCAGGCCGTAACCGAGGCTCGCAAGGGGGGTAGGCATAAGACACTCCTGGGAGAGTGTCCGCAGCGGACGGTAAACCGCTGCGGTAGCACTCGGCTGCGATTACTCGCCGACTTTGCCGCCAGCGGCGTCACAGGCTGCCTTGGTCATGGCCTTGAAACCGTGACCCTTGCAGACAGCCTGCCCTTTGCAGGCATTTTCAGCGGTTTTGCAGTCGTTCATGCCTTTGCAGGAAGTTACGCCGTAGCAATGAACAGTAGCGTCGGCGGCCTGTGCCTGAGTGGCGACACCGGCAAACATAGTGGCGGCAGCGAGAGCCAGGGCAGCACCGGAAACGGCATTTTTGATGTTCATTTTGAAGTCCTCAAGGGTCAGTGTGGGTGTCGGTCTGAACGGATTGTTCAGTCTCGACACACCACTAGAGCGAGGTCCCCCGTCGGCGTTACAACACCTCTCAACTATTTCTGAACATTATTCCTCAAGCTTCAACAGTGGCTCCTGAAATCGCAACAGTCGCCCGGCATTGCCCAGTACCAGCAAGGTGCTGAGGTTATGCAGCACCGCCGCAATCATCGCGCCCGCCGCACCCAACCAACCGAACGCCGCAAACACGACGATGGCCAAGGTCCAGCCCAAGCCGATGATCACATTGACCTGCAACGTCTGCCGGCACTGGCGACTCAAGCGCACACAAGTACCCAGACGCCGCAGGTCGCTGCCGATCAGCACCACGTCCGCCGACGCCAAGGCGATATCCGCGCCGCCCGCGCCCATGGCCACGCCGACCACACCGGCCTTGAGCGCCAGGGAATCATTGATGCCGTCGCCCACCACCATCGGGCGAAAACCGCTGCCGATTTCCCCTAGCACGCGGTTGAGCTTGTCTTCCGGCAGGGCCTGGGCTTCGACGTCGCTGATGCCCACCTCCAGCGCGAGGCTGTCGGCCACGCTTTGACGATCGCCCGTGAGCAGCAGTTGCCGACCGAGGCCGAGCTCGCGCAGCTCTTGCAGGGCTTGGCGTGCTTCCGGTTTGACACTGTCGGCCAGCAGCAGCCAGGCGAGAAAGTGCCCGTTCAGCGCCAGCCCGGCGATCGGGCCATCGTGGTTCGGCACCGCCGTAGTGACAATGCCCAGTTGCTCGAATAACTCTGGCCGGCCCAAGGCCGCTTCGCCCTGCTGGGTTTGCGCCACGATGCCCAGCCCCTGGCGTTCGCGAATGTCCGTCAACACTTGCATCTGTTCCTGCGTCGCCAACCCCGCCAACGCCCGGCTGACCGGGTGGCTGCTGGCCGAGCCCAGGCTGGCCGCCAGGTTCAACATCACCTGCCGATCCGGCGCCGTGGTTTCGATGGATTGCAGACGCAAGGTGCCAAAGGTCAGGGTGCCGGTCTTGTCGACCACCAGTGAAGTCAGGTCCGCCAACTCCTCCAGAAACGCCGAGCTGCGAATCAGAATCCCATGCCGCGCCGCCACCGCAATTCCCGCAATCGCCGTGGCCGGCGCCGACAGCACCAGCGCACAGGGACATGCCGCCACCAGCACGGCGAGCATCGCCTGGGCGTCATTGGTCACAAACCAGGTCACCGCCGCCAGCAACAACACCAGCACCATATAGCTGCCGGCATAGCGCTCAAGCAGCCGCGTAATCGGTGGCTTGGAACGCTCGGCGTTCTGCATCAGCGCGATGACTTTGCCTAAGGTGGATTCGTTACCGGTGCGGGTCACCTCAATACGTAACAAGCCGTCGAGGTTGATCGCGCCGCCAAACACCAGCACCCCTGCGCTGGCTTCCAACGGTACCGACTCACCGGTAATCGGCGCCGTGTCCAGGCTCGCCTGGCCCGACAGCACCACGCCATCGGCGGGCACCCGATCACCGGCGCGCACTTCGACGATATCGCCAGTGTTCAGCGTGCCGTTATCCACTTCAACAATGCTGCCGTCAGCCTGCACCCGCCGCGCATGGCTGCGGGTGAGTTTGCCGAGGGCATGGATCGCTTCCTGTGAGCCGATCACGCTGCGTTCTTCCAGCACGTGGCCGAAAATCATGATGATCGGCAGCAGCGCGGCGGTCAGCAGATCCCCCGTAGCCCAAGCACCGAGCATGGCCAGGGCGATCAGTTGGTCGGTGATGCCATGCAGGCTGGGGAAGCGCAGGCTGTACCAGGCCGAACGCATCACGGGAACGGCCACCAGCAAGGACGCCACGCCCAGCAGCAACTGGCTCACACCGGTCTGGTCCGGCGCCAGCCAGCGCCATACCAGGCCCAGTATCAGCAAGCCCAAGGCCAACATGGCCAGGGTCAATTGCCGGGCGGCACTGCGCTGCTCGGCGGAGGTCAGCATGGGTGCGCTCATTGTTCGGCTCCCTGGATGATCAAGCGGGAGTCGTCTTGTGGATCGACCGTGGTCACGGAACCGGCCTGGCCAAGAATCTTCGGCAGACGTTCACGGTACAGGCGCAACAACAGGCCCGGGTCTTTCACCTGGGCCAGGCTGGCGACGGTTGCGGTTTGCGCCTGAGCATTGGCCAGGCGTTCGCTGGCCTGGGCGTGGGCAACTTGCACCAGGCGATCAGCTTGTTGGGTTGCATTTTGGGTGAGTTTTTCAGCTTCGGTGCGAGCGTTGGCTACGGCCTTATCGGCTTGTTGACTGGCGGTGAGGACGGCATTGAAGGCATTCACTGCCGGGCCAGGCAGGCTCGATTGCACATCGACGCGGGTCACTGCGATGCCCAATCCCAAGCCTGTGGAAGCCAACTCCGTGAGGCGTTTATTGATGCCTTGCACCAGATCGCCGCGCAACCGCTCACGGCGTTCGGCAGCGCCGTTGTCGGTGCCGATCAATTCAGGACGCGCCACCAAAATCGTGTCCAGGTCACGCGCTGCCGTCAGGGCCACGGCGCTGCGGGTCACCAGTCGATCCAACGCCGGCAGCACATGGTCGCCCTGCAACACAAAGGCGTAAGGTTCAGTGACTTTGTAGAACACCCGCACATCCAGCTGCACCACACCGGCATCGCCGGTCAGCAGGTAGCCGGAGCCGGCCAGCGCATCACTGAGCGGCGTGGCAAAACTGGCCACGCGGTCGGCCTGGGTCGCCGCGTCGGAACGCAGCAAGTTGTCCACACGCCGCTCGATCACTCGGTCGGCTGCGGGCAATAGCACCACCTGCTCGAACGGCTGCGGCCACGCCAACAACAACCCGGCATTCTGGATGCGGTCAAGGGCGCCGAAGTGCAGTACCACGGCGCGGTTCTGCGGGTCGATCTGGCGCACATTGGAAAACGCCCAGGCCAACGCCGCCAACACGGTCACCGCGTACAGCGCCAGAAAGGTCAGGCGCCCGGCCTGGATCCATGGGCTGTCCGGGCTGTCACGCTCGGTCATGGCTGAACGTCCTTCGGCCCGTCCACCAAGGCGCGGAACGGCGCCGCATCGGTGCGCAGGATGATCTTGGTCCCCGGCGTGACCACGGTGCCCAAGGTATCCAGCGAGCGCAGCAGGTTATACAACTGGGGATTACCGGCGTACGCGCGACCATAGATCTGCGCTGCTTGGACCCGCGATTGCGCTTCGATATCGGCGGCTTTCACCGTGGCGTCGGCCTGGAGGATGCGCGCATCGCGCTCGGCGGCAGAACGGATCTGCGCTGCCTCACGCTTGCCCACGGCGGTGCGTTCGGTGGCGATGGTTTCACGCTCGGCGCGCATGCGGTCGACCGTGGCGGTGAGGGTCACCGACGGCAAGGTCAGCCGCTCGATCCCCACTTGGGCCACGCGCACGCCGTAAGTGGTGAGTAATTGTTGATCAATCTGCTGGCGCAACTGCGCTTCGAAATCGGCGATGCGCACCTGGCTGGCATCGGTGTTGATCAGGCTGGACAAGTCGAAACTGGCCGCCGTGGTTTCCAGTGCCGACCCCACAAAGGTACGGATCTGCCGCGCCGCTTCATCCGGCTGGTTCTGCACGGCGCGCATGAAGCGCTGCACATTCTCCGCGTCGCCCTGCACCTGCCACGCCACATAGGCCTGCACGATGATGCGCAGGCCATCACGGGTGCCCACATCCTGCAAACCGCTGGAGGTGGTGCGCAGGCGCAAGTCCACCGGGATCGCCGCTTCGAACGGCGCCGGCCAGCGCCAGCCAAGGCCCGGTTCCAGCAGCACCCGCGATGGGTTGCCGAAACGGGTAATCACCGTGGCCTCGCCGGAGCGCACCTGCACAAGGCTGGCGGCCGCGACTGCAAACAGCACCAGCAACAGCGCCCAGGCCATGCGCCGCCATGGGAATGGGCCGGCGGCTTGCTCGTCACCGTGATGATGGTGGTGATGGCCGTGATGATGATCGTGAGAATGAGCGCTCAACAGACAGACTCCTTATTGAACGGCTTTACGCGGCACCGAGGGATCGGCCGGCAAGGTAAAAGAACGCAGATCGATCGTCGGCGCGCCATCGGCGCCCAAGCGATGATCCAGAATCAGCAGCTTGGCGTGAGCCAGGCCTTGGCTGAGTTGGCCCAGATACTGTTCCAGCACGAAGGCCTGACCAGCCGTGGCGTAGGCCTTTTGTTCGGCGATAAAACGCAGGTCGGCCGCTTGGGCGCCCGCATTCACTTCGCGTGCAGTGGCCTGGGCTTGGTCGCGCGCGGTGCTGGCCTGGAGCAAGGCCTGGTTGGTTTGTTCGCTGGCCGCGCCGCGTTCGCGAGAGATCAACGCTTGAGCGCCAATTTGTGCGGCTTGCACGCCGTGATAGGCGTTGGCGGCACCGGCCGGCGGGTGGATCGCCTCGACCACGGTGGCGAGGATTTCCACGCCGCTGTCGAGCTTTTGCAGGTCCGCCTGCACCGCGCGGCCGATCTCGTCGGCCAGGCTGGTGCGTTGTTCGCCGAGCAGTTCATCGAGGGTGCGCGAGGCAAAGTCATGCACCAGGATGCGGCTGGCGGTGCTGCGGATCAGGGTCGGCACATCCGCACTGTTATAGGTGGCGGCAAGCGCGGCCTGGTCGGTGAGGCCGATGCGGTAGACAAACCGCACGTCCATATTGACGATCTGGAAGCTCTGTTTGTCGCCGCTGCTGCTGGCAATCACTTGGGATTTGTCATTTACATGGCTGGCATCCCACAAGCGGTTGGCGATCAGCGGCGGTGGGCCTTCGGCGGGGGAGAGTTCCGGGGCGGCGGCGTCACTGACGCTGGTGGCCAGCTCATGCACCACACCATTTTCCACGCTTATTACGCGGCCCAACGGCCATGGCAAACCTGTATGCAGGCCAGGGCCGAAGACCTGCACCGGTTTGCCAAAACGCTCATAAATCCCACGCCCTTGCAGCGGAACTTCATGCACGCCGGTCAGCGCCAAGCCTACCGCCAGCACCACCAACAGCACCGGCAGAAACGCCCGACGCATGTAGGTAAACGCCCAGATCTGGCGCAAATCGATACCGAAGCGGTTGTGCAACTCGTGCTGCAACGCGAGCAAGGGTTGCGGCGGCCAACGCAGCAGCCCAGCGATAAAACTCTGCGCCATCAGGCGGGGTTCGAGGCGTGGCTGACGCGGGCTAAACAGTGACAGCACCGCTCTTAAAAGAAACTCCAGCGAGACCAGCGCCGGCAGCAGGCCGATCAACACGGCCAACCTAAGGGGCCAGACGGAATTCGCCCCTGCGAACAGCAGGCAAATCGCACTGATCACCAGGCAAATAATCGCCACTCGGCTTAACTGTGCCAGTTGCGAGGCTTCCGGCCACTGCGCAGCGGTTTCCTGGGCCAGACGACGTTCGAACACCAGCAGGCCAAACGCCAAGGCCAGCGCCAGCGCCGCACCGACGCTTGCTGATTGACCGACGGGAGCGGCGGGCAAGGCCAGGTTCCAGAACTCAAGAATGCTGACCAGCGCGAGCAACGACCAACCGCCAAGCCACAGCACCGGCGCGCCGATCTGCTTGCCAAAACGCTCCGCAAGGCGCGCGTACCGGCCGATGTCTTCAACCGGTTCTTCAACCGCAGGCGCTTCCAACGCCTGGGCACGCCAATCCGCCACCCACCACGCCGATTGCAAACCGGCCACCAGCAGCAGCAACGCCGACGTGCCATTGATCAACACCACCGGCCAAATCGACAGCGGCGCGAACAGCGCGACAAACAGCGCCAGCACCCAGCCGGCAACGGCCAGCACCGTCAGGCTGATACCGGCTTGGCGCAATCGACGGGCATGGAAGAGCCCTTGTTGAAACCGCGGGAGGCCCTCCACCGAAGCGCCTTCAGCTTCCAGATCCACTTGCATCCACTCAACGCCTGAATGTACATAATTCGTTACGATATAACACGATGCGTGAAATTTTTGTTCGAAAAACAGCAGTTTCAGTGCCCCCCAACCCCCCTGTGGAAGCGGTGCTGTGTGGGAGCTGACTTGCCAACTGCCACACAGGGACATCGTTGTGTTCAAGATCGTGACTAACCCCCCATAAACACGCGCCATCACTGGTGCAGGCTGCGATTAATCGGCACACTCCAGACCAGTTTTTCGCGGGTCAATGGACAAGGAAGCGTTACCCCTTATGATTTCGATCTATCAGCTCAAGCCGCGCTTTCAAAACCTGTTGCGCCCTCTGGTGCAGCGCCTCTACGACAACGGCACCACCGCCAACCAGATCACCCTCCTGGCCGGCGTGATTTCGCTGCTGGTCGGCCTGTTGATCGCCAGCTTTGCCCAACACCTGTGGCTGTTTGCGCTGATCCCGCTGTGGATGATCCTGCGCATGGCCCTCAATGCCATCGACGGTATGCTCGCCCGCGAATTCGGCCAGCAGTCGCGCCTGGGCGCCTACCTCAATGAACTGTGCGACGTGATCGCCGACAGCGCGCTGATCCTGCCGTTTGCGTTGATCCCCGGCGTAAGCCTGGCGCCTGTGTTGCTGGTGGCGCTGCTGGCGGTGTTCAGCGAATACGCCGGAGTGCTTGGGCCGATGGTGGGCGCATCGCGCCGCTATGACGGGCCGATGGGCAAGAGCGATCGAGCGTTTGTATTGGGTGTGCTGGCCACCGGCGTGGCGCTGGGCTGGCTGGGCGCGGGTTGGGTCGATGCGGTGATGTGGCTGGTCGCCGCCCTGCTCGCCTACACCCTGGTCAACCGCGTGCGCCAAGGTCTTAACGAAACGACTTCCCCTTCTGCATAAGGATTTTGCGATGCGCGAACAGCAAGAGCACACCTTCAGTACCCACGATGGCGTCGAGCTTTTCTACCGGCACTGGCCGGCTACCGCTGCGTTTGGCGATGAGCCGCGCAAGGCGATCGTGCTGTTCCATCGCGGCCACGAGCATTCGGGGCGCATCGCCCATCTGGTGGATGAACTGGACCTGCCGGCATTCGACTTTTTCGCCTGGGATGCCCGTGGCCACGGCCATTCGCCCGGCGCGCGCGGTGACAGCCCGAGCTTTGCAACCAGCGCCCGCGATGTGCAGACGTTCTGCGATCACATCAGCGCCACCTATGGCATCGAAGAAGAAAACTTCGCCGTCATCGCCCAAAGCGTCGGCGCGGTGATTGCCGCGACCTGGGTGCACGATTACGCACCGAAGATCCGCGCCCTGGTGCTTGCCTCCCCGGCGTTCAAGGTCAAGCTCTACGTACCATTCGCCCGGCCGGGCCTGGCGCTGATGCGCAAGTTCCGTGGCAACTTTTTCGTCAACAGTTACGTCAAGGCCAAGTTCCTCAGCCATGACCCGGAACGCGTGGTGTCCTACGACAGTGACCCGCTGATCACCAAGGCCATTTCGGTGAATGTGCTGCTCGGCCTGTACGACGCGGCCGACCGGGTTGTAGCCGATGCCCAAGCGATCCAGGTGCCGACCCAATTGCTGATCTCGGGCTCCGACTTTGTGGTGCGCCGCAAACCCCAGCAGCAATTTTTCGATCGTCTAGGCAGCCTGAAAAAAGAGCTGCATATCCTTCCCGGTTTCTTTCACGACACCCTCGGCGAACGCGACCGCGCGACCGCCGTGAGCAGCGCCAAGCGCTTTATCCTGCAGAACTTCGAACACCCGCTGGACCGCGCCCCGTTGCTCGACGCCGACAAAATCGGCGCCACCTGCGCCGAGTCCGAATCCCTTGCCGCGCCGTTGCCGCGCAACTCCTTGCGCGACCTGTACTGGCGCATGACCCGCGCCAGCATGGGCCTGGGCAAAAACCTGTCGGATGGGGTGAAACTGGGTTTCGACACCGGCTTCGACTCTGGCAGCACCCTGGACTACGTGTACCGCAACACACCCACCGGCAAAGGTCGGCTGGGGCGGATGATCGACACCAATTACCTCAACTCCATCGGCTGGCGCGGCATTCGCCAGCGCAAGCTGAACGTCGAGGAACTGCTGCGCCTGGCCATGGCCAAGTTACGCGCGGATGATCGCGAAGTGCGCATTGTGGATATTGCCGCCGGTCATGGTCGCTACATCCTGGAAGCCTTGCAGGGCGTGTCGCCGCTGCCGGAGTCGATCCTGCTGCGCGACTACAGCGACATCAACGTGCACGACGGCGGCGCCTTGATTCGCGAGAAGGGCCTGGGGGATATCGCGCAGTTCGTCAAAGGCGATGCGTTTGATCGCCTCGACCTGGCCGCGCTGGATCCCAAGCCGACGCTGGCAGTGGTGTCCGGGCTGTATGAATTGTTTGCCGATAACGGCATGGTCGGCGGTTCGCTGGCCGGCCTGGCCGAAACCGTGGAGCCCGGCGGTTACCTGGTGTACACCGGCCAACCATGGCACCCGCAGTTGGAGCTGATTGCCCGTGCGCTGACCAGTCATCGCCAGGGCCAGGCCTGGGTCATGCGTCGGCGCAGCCAGGCGGAAATGGATCAGTTGGTCGAGGCTGCGGGCTTTCGCAAGATCACCCAGCGTGTGGATGAGTGGGGCATCTTTACCGTGTCACTGGCGCAGAAGATCTGAGCATGCGCGAACCCGGTTTATTGAAACCAGCGGTTTTATGGCTGCTGCTGTTGGCGCCGCTGTTCTTCAGCACCTACGGCTTTGCCACCTGGGTCACCAGCCAGCGCAGCGACGTCGGCACGCTGGTGTTCGGCTGGGAAACCCATATGCCGTTTTGGGCCTGGACCATCGTGCCCTACTGGTCCATCGACCTGCTGTATGGGTGCTCACTCCTGCTGCCCAGGACCCGCCACGAGTTGAAGCAACACGCGTTGCGGCTGCTGAGTGCGCAGGTGATTGCCGTGAGCAGCTTCCTGATCTGGCCGTTGCGCTTCACCTTCGAGCGGCCTGAACTGGATGGCGTATTCGGCTGGCTGTTTGCGGTGCTGTCCGGGTTCGACAAGCCGTTCAATCAGGCGCCCTCGCTGCATATCGCACTGCTGGTGATCCTGTGGGTCATGTTCCAGCGCCACACTCAAGGGTTCTGGCGGTGGGTGGTGCATGGCTGGTTCGCGTTGATCGGTATTTCGGTACTGACCACTTATCAACATCACTTTATCGACTTACCCACAGGCGCCCTCGCGGGGTGGATTTGCGTGTGGTTGTGGCCGATTGAACACCCGAGTCCATTGTTGAATGCCCGGCTGACGCGCGCCCCCAAACGCTGGCGGTTAGGCGTGCGTTACGGCGTGTGCGCTTTGCTGTTGGCGATGCTTGCCGTTGTACTGGGCGGTGGCTGGCTGTGGATACTCTGGCCGGCGGTTTCTCTCGCGTTGGTCAAAGCCAATTACTTGGTACTGGGCGCTTCGGGCTTTCAGAAACGCGCCGATGGCCAACTAACCCCTGCCGCGCGCTGGCTATACGCGCCCTATCTGGCAGCTGCCTGGATCAACTCACGGCTGTGGACACGCAAACATCCACAACCCGACCTCATTGTGGATAACGTCTGGCTTGGTCGTATTCCTACGACATGTGAGCAGGCGCCCTTCAAGGCCATCGTCGATCTCTGCGCAGAATTGCCGATTAATCCACAGGGACGCGCCTATCAGTCGATTCCAGTGCTGGACCTTGTCGCACCGACACCCGACGAATGCCGGCAAGCCGCACACGCCATCGAACGCTTGCGCGCCAGCGGCCCATTGCTGGTGTGCTGCGCCCTTGGCTATTCGCGCAGCGCAACCGCCGTCGCCGCCTGGCTTTTGTCTACCGGACGCGCCGCGACGGTAGAGAATGCGCTGACTATCATTCGTACAGCGCGGGCCGACGTGGTCCTGCACCCTGCTCACCGAGAAGCCTTGGAGGGTTTGTCCCATGCCCGTTGATATGGAACTTCAGGTCGTCGCCAGCCTGCTGCGTCGCGGCCGTTCGCTGGATCAGTTATCCACAGGCCTGACGCTGGTCGGCGTGTTATTCGGCTTGGCTCAACTGTTGATGGCGATTATTTCGCCGATTTGCCTGCTACTGAGCCTGTGGATGATTATTCTCGGGCTGCTGCAAAAGTACTGGGCGCTGCGTGTGGCGTTTGACGCTGACCTGTTCGCCCTGCTGGCGCGCGACATCGAGCGCACCGCCGACCTCGACCAGGCCCTGCAAACCCTCGGCCTGCAATCGCCCAAACGCGCTGGCCGGCCCTGGACCGAGCGCCGTCGCGGCGCACTCAAACTGCTGCGCAAACAAGCCTGGCTGCTCGGCGCGCAAGCGCTGCTGACCCTGGCCGTGATCCTCGCCAGCCCTTGGCTGCCTTTCGCCGGATAAGGAATCCTCATGTTCGAACCCATGGTCGCCACGCTGATTACCTCCATGGCCCGCACCGTCACTGGCGCCCGCAGCCTGTGGCTCGGTTGCGCGCCGGTGCCGGTGCAGCGCATCTACTTCGCCAACCACAGCAGCCACGGCGACTTCGTGTTGCTGTGGGCCTCGTTGCCCCAGAACCTGCGCAAATTCACACGCCCGGTGGCCGGCAGCGATTACTGGAATAAAAGCGCCTTGCGTCGCTACATCATCAACCGCGTGTTCAACGGCGTGCTGATCGACCGCGAACGCAAAGACCCTGTGGATAACCCATTACAGCCCATGCTCAATGCGCTGGAAGGCGGCGACTCGCTGATCATCTTCCCCGAAGGCACGCGCAATCTTGAGGATGGCCTGTTGCCGTTCAAAAGCGGCCTGTACCACCTGGCTAAAAGTTACCCACAGGCCGAACTGGTTCCTGTGTGGATCGCCAACCTCAACCGTGTCATGCCCAAAGGTCGCGTATTGCCGCTGCCATTGTTGTGCACCACCAGCTTCGGCGCACCGCTGCAACTGGAAGAAGGCGAAGACAAAGTCGCCTTCCTCGCCCGTACACGCGATGCTCTGCTCGCCCTTGCCCCGGAGCATTCCTGAGATGGATAGCCAAACCCTGATGTTGTTCGGCGGCATCGGCGCGATCCTGGTGCTCGCCTCGCTGATCGGCCTGATCCTCAAACTGCGTACCCGTGGCAACCCGAACGCGGTGATCGACAACCTCAACGCGCGCATCAACGCCTGGTGGGTGATGGTGGTGGTCATCGGTGTCGCCTTCTGGCTCGGCACCGGCGCGGTGATCCTGCTGTTCTATGCCGTATCGTTCTACGCCTTGCGCGAATTCCTCACGCTCACGCCCACCCGCCGCAGCGACTACCCGGCGCTGGTCGCCGCGTTCTACCTGGCGTTGCCACTGCAATACCTGCTGATTTACTCGGACTGGTATGGGTTGTTCTCGATCTTCATCCCGGTGTATGTGTTCCTGCTGCTGCCGATCCTCGCCTCGCTGGGCGGCGACAGCACGCACTTCCTTGAGCGCGCGTCGAAGGTGCAATGGGGCCTGATGATCGCGGTGTTCTGCGTCTCCTTCGTGCCCGCCTTGCTCACCCTCGATATCCCCGGCTACGAAGGCCGCAACCTGTTGTTGATCGCCTACCTGGTGATCGTGGTGCAACTGTCCGACGTGCTGCAGTACGTGTGCGGCAAGCTGTTCGGCAAACACAAGATCGCGCCTAACTTGTCACCGTCGAAAACAGTGGAAGGGTTTGTCGGCGGCATCCTCTTGTCATCCCTGATCGGTGCGGCACTGTGGTGGACCACGCCGTTCAATCCTTGGCAGTCGTTCCTGATTGCGCTGTTGATCAACCTGCTGGGGTTTGCCGGCGGCATTGTGATGTCGGCGATCAAGCGCGACCGGGGCGTGAAGGACTGGGGGCATATGATCGAAGGGCACGGCGGCATGTTGGATCGGCTGGATTCGGTGTGTTTTGCGGCGCCGATTTTCTTCCACCTCGTGCGCTACTGGTGGACCTGAGCCACCGACCTCAAGCCCTCTGAGCCCACACATGTGTTTTGTGTTGGTTTCAGAACCTTATTAACCCGGCAAATGCCCCAGCGGCAAAGCCCCTGGGGTTTTTACGGTCTGGATCGCGAAGTTGCTGCGGATATCTCTCACGCCCGGCAGCTTCAGCAGACTGCCAGTGACAAACCGCTCATACCCACGCAAATCCGGCACCACCACCTGCAGTAGAAAGTCCGATTCCAGGTAGGCTCGGCGGATTACTTATCCACAAGCCTCCACGGCCAAGTCAACGGCGTATTGGCGCAGCGCTCACCGGGCTCGACGCTCAAACCCTTTCTGTATGGGCTGGCGTTGGACCAAGGGGTGATCCACCCAATGAGTATCCTCAAGGATCAAACGAAACCTAAACGCCAATATCGATTACGGCCTTAAAGCACATCACACATAAATAGCGCACGGGAGGTAGCTTAGTTGAAAAGCCGGATACAAAAGATAGATAACCTTATGGCCCACGAGTTTTTGCCTCCGTTAGCTTATAAGTGTGACAGATTTGTGGAAATTATAGACTGTCGTGAGCATCCAGAAACACCATTGCAGTGGTTTTGGCACAGCGGGCTCAACCGCAATGTACGATACGCAAGTTAATCATCTCCACCGCCAACTTGCCCCCGGTATAGTTTATGTCGTTTAACACATTACGGCAGCAAACAGGTACTGCCTATTCTCCTATTGACAGGATAGACGTTTAAACCTTTTTACGAGTTAGAGACTACTTAAGCTCGATGAAGCTAAGCCTGTTACGCCCGGCCTGCTTAGATTTATATAACTCTTTATCAGCTGCGTTGAGCAACTCCTCAGCCAAAGCACCCCGAGTCGGAATTGTCGTCCCAATACCTATACTGACAGTCACAATTTCATGGGCAGGTGAGTTAACATGTTCGATACCCACTGCGCGTACTGCCTCAAGCATCGCTTGGGCGACACTGATAGCTCCGGTAACGTCCGTATTTTGCAAAATACAAGAAAACTCTTCGCCCCCGTACCTTGCGACCGAATCGTAAGGCCGTCTAAGAGCATGTTTTACCGCATTGGCAACTGCACGTAGACATTCATCCCCCTTTTGATGGCCGTAGTGATCGTTGTATAGCTTAAAATGATCAATATCGATCATCAATATTGAAATGTATTGCCCGTATCTTGCGCACTGCAGCCAATCACGCTGTAGGTTTTCATCGAACATTCTGCGATTGTGAATTCCTGTAAGACCATCTGTCAGCCCAATCGTTTTCAGCAAGTCAGATTGTAACTTCAAGGCTAGATGAGCTCTAACACGTGCAATGATAACCGAGGACCTGACAGGTTTGGTAATGAAGTCCACCGCGCCTAATTCGAACCCCAGTTCTTCGTCGGCCACCTCATCCTGGGAGGTCAGGAAAATTACGGGTATATTGCGTGTGTCTTCGCTGGCTTTAAGGCTACGGCATATGTCATGGCCTGACATGCCAGGCATCAATACATCCAGCAGTATCAAATCCGGGTGTTGTGTTTGGCATTTGAGGAGGGCCTGTTTACCATCCATCGCCATAATAATTTCGTATTCAACTTTTAATAGTTCGTTTATTAGTCGAATATTCACA
This sequence comes from Pseudomonas sp. EA_65y_Pfl1_P113, assembly GCF_963970525.1. Classification (NCBI taxonomy): domain Bacteria; kingdom Pseudomonadati; phylum Pseudomonadota; class Gammaproteobacteria; order Pseudomonadales; family Pseudomonadaceae; genus Pseudomonas; species Pseudomonas sp. EA_65y_Pfl1_P113. The sequence goes on along the minus strand of NZ_CAXAQM010000012.1, from coordinate 12,514 downwards.
GGTTGATCGTCGACCACAAGAACTTTTGGCTTGAATCCCCGAGTGGCGACTAGCTGATTGAGAAGTTCTTTCATTTGTACTTTTCCGTGAGTAAGTGTTTGATCCTTTCAATCGCCTCATAGAAATCTAGGTCTTGGATCAGCTTAACGAGACTAGTAATCGCGGCCCGTTGGGAGATAGGGGTATGCGCTTCTAGCTCAGCGACATCGTCCAACGCTCGCATATCACCTGCCACCAGGGTTATCAAAAGATTCTCCAGCGAAGCAATACTTCGTTCTGATGACCAAAGCGACTCGTCTCGTCCGTCAAGCAAATTTGAAATGTTCTCAGCATCAAAAGCACTCTGCAACTTTTCAATGCTGTCCCTCATCAAACTTCGGAGCACAGAAATTCCATCAGAGGGCAGCCCTAGCGCAGGCTTGTTCGGCGGCGATTGCCTTGCTAAGGCCTCCCATTCGCCCGCCTGTTTTGCTAGCGCTGTGGCTCCTACCGTTGCAGCGACACCTCTAAGTGCGTGCAATGTGTCCGCAACACTCGTTGCCTCAAAAATCTGAGCGTTTTTTTCCAGCTCAGCGAGCAGACGTTCACACTCATCGCCAAAACTGCTTAGAGCCATGGCGTATACGTCAGCCCTTCCTCCGAGGCGGAGTAAAATTTTGTCAAACGGTTCAATTAAGTTATTTTGATAGAAAGGCGATGATTGGTTCGCCGTCAACAGGGGCTCACTCTCTCTCCCAGTCAGCTGTTGTAATACGGAAATAACTTCGGCCATATCGATAGGTTTGCCTAGATGCTCGTTCATGCCTGAAGCAAGGCAGAATTCACGATCAGCAGGGGATGCATTTGCAGTCATTGCGACAATGGGCAGTGACGCAAAGTGAGCAGTGGACCGAATACGGCGAGTAGCTTCCATACCGTCGATATCCGGCATTTGTACATCCATGATTACGACATCAAACTCGCCTTGTTCGTGGATGGCAAGTTCGACTCCTAGTAGTCCGCAGTCTGCTAGGGTCACTTCAGCGCCTTCTGCACTCAGCAACTCACTGATCACTTGTCGGTTAAGCGCATTGTCTTCAACCACGAGCAGGCGTAGGCCTTCAAGTGCCCCAGCCGTAGTCTGTACTCCTTGAACAATACCTGACGGACCTGACGCCCCTAATGAATATTCAATGGAAGCGTAAAGTTGTTGAGGGGTAACCGGTTTGGTAAGAAAGTCCTGAAATGGTGCGTCTTGATCCTTGACCGCGTCAGCCAGTTCTTCGCGGCCAAATGCTGTCACCATAACAATCACCGGAGGCTTTGGATGATCCGGGATATTTTTTATCAATCTTGCCGCTGTCAACCCATCCATATCGGGCATTCGCCAATCCATAATCACGGCATCGAAGAGGACGCCCAGAGAGATGGATTGATTAACCAACTGAACAGCCGCGCAGCCTTCATTGACAAAAACGACATCCCAGCCGAACGCTTCAAGTGCCTGTACCAAAATCTGGCCTGATAAAACGTTGTCATCAACAACCAATACGCGACGCCTGTGCTCAGTGAAAATCTGAATGGACGTGAGCGGCGCGGAATCATCAATAGCAAGTGCGATATCAAACCAAAACGTGCTGCCTTTTCCGAGCTCGCTGTCAATGAGTAGCTGACCTCCCATCATCTGAACCAGGCGCTTGCTGATTGCCAGACCTAACCCAGTACCACCAAAGCGTCGGGTTGTTGAGGTTTCCGCTTGCGTGAACTCTTCAAAAATTCCGCTAATCTGTGATTCGCTTATACCTATACCGGTGTCCGCAACAGAAATGCGCAACACGACCTGCTCGTCATTGCGCGCCAGTTCGGTTAGTTTCACCACAACATGCCCCTCGGGGGTAAACTTTATCGCGTTACCCGCTAGGTTAATCAAAATTTGCTGTAAACGAAGTTGATCCCCAATAACAGCACTGGGGAGTTGAGGGGCAACATCAAATAACAACTCGACGCGCTTATCGGAAATATTGCCTGACAGGATAACCGCCAGGTCACGCAGGAGTGTTTCAAGGCTGAATGGATGCTGCTCAAGCTCTAGTCTGTCCGCATCCATTTTCGAAAAGTCGAGGATGTCGTTCAGAAGACTGAGAAGCAACTCAGCTGCCGTCTGGGCTTTCCTTGCATAATCGTCTTGTCGTCTATCCAACCCACCGTTGCGCAGCAGCTGTAGCATGCCCAGCACCCCATTCAAGGGGGTACGGATTTCGTGGCTCATGCTGGCCACGAACTGGCCTTTGACTTGGCTGGCTTGTTCTGCGCGCTCTATAGCGCCACGCAGTTCGGCCTCAACCTCCTTGCGCTCAGTAATATCCAGGTTAATACCCGTTATACGAGTGGCCTTGCCATCTTGGTCGCGCTCAACGTAAGCACCTGCCTGCACATAACGAATAGAACCGTCAGGCCGGAGCGCTCTAAAAACGGGATCATATTTCCCGTGGCCCTCTATTGCAGCAAGTAAACTGGTCTCAGTCGCCTCTATATCTTCTGGGTGTATACGCGATCGCCAATGATTGTAGAGTTGATCACCACCCTTCAAGTCTCTAGGCGTTGCATAGAGACTGAACATACGGTCATTCCACTCCATCAGATCTTGCGCGGGAATCCAACTCCATATCCCTAGCTGCGCCGCCTCTGCGGCAAGCAAAAGTTGATCACGTGCAGCAGCAAGCTCACGTCGATGTAGTGCTTGCTGGGTAATGTCGGTGGCGATGCCCAGATAACCCGTGATGCATCCCTGTAAATCGCGCATGGGAGTAACGATTAACGAAACGGTTAGATGCTCACCATCTTTGCGCACGTAAGTCCATTGCCTCACCTCAGCGCCAGCGACTTCGGGAATATGCACAAAAACGCGGAATCCTTCAATGACTTGATTAAACTCTTTGGTCAGTACCTGGCCACGAGCTAAGATCTCATCCTGAAGATGGAAGTTGGCGGGCGTCAAAAAGCCTAAAACCTCGCTCGCCTTATAACCAAGCATATTCTCAGCGCCCACATTGAATACGCTAATGACGCCAGCTTTATCAGTTGCGATAATCGATACTTCTGATGCCGCTTGCAACACAGTGTGCAACAACAAATGCAGTCTCGACACTTCTTCATCGGCAGCGCGTCGATGGGTGATGTCGATGCACAAGGCAATATAACTCTTTATGCTGCCGTCACTCTCAATGCGGGGCGCAATAACGGTATCAAACCAACACAGATTGCCCTCGCACGTACGATTGCAAATTTCGCCACGCCACGCTTTGCCCTCTTGGAGCGTGGACCACATCGATTGCCAGAATGATTCGGGATGAACGCCCGACTTAAGTAACTGGTGAGTCTTGCCCAGTAACCCATCTCGCGCAAAACCGTGAGCTTCACAGAAGCGTTCGTTCACATCCAGAATCAGGCCGTTTGTATCGGTTAAGGAATAAAGTAGCTGCTCGTTTATAGTTTGCAATAACAGGTCGTTTTCACGGAGTGCCTGTGCCAGTTTGAGGCGGCTCTCGGTGATCTCGGACACGTCATGTGCTATCACAAAAAACCCTTTAACTTCACCTTGGACGGTGTCCGGGATGTAATGGGTAAGCGAATGTCGGATCTTTCCATCTGGTCCAGGGATCGCTCGTTCGAAGCTCTGCGGTTCTCCACGCAGCACAGCCGCTATATAACCGCGATTGGCGTGAAATAGCTGTTCACCCAATACAGCCTGCATTGAACGTCCCGGTAACGTCTCTGGATCGAGCCCAAACCAGACCTGATAAGCATGATTGGCAACGCGGTTGATGAGTTGCGTATCCCAATAGCCAATCATGGACGGGACGCCATCCAAAACGGTGCGCAACGCGCGTCGTGCGCTCTCCAGCTCAGAAGTACGTTTTTGAACCTCCCCCTCAAGCCAAAGATTACTTGCCAATACCTGCGCTTCAGCTGCCTTTTCTATAGTGATGTCGCGGATGGTCTTGCAGGCTCCTATAATGTTGCCTACGGAGTCGCACATTGGGGATACGGACACAGACACATGGATCAGATGGCCGTCCTTATGTTGCCGAAGGGTTTGAAAATGCTCAACTGCATGACCGCCTCGAATACGCTCTAAGATGTTTATTTCCTCATCTTGAAGATCTAGAGGTACGATCAATGAGCAAAGCAACTGACCCGTTGCCTCAGGTGCCGTATAGCCGAAAAGATGTTCCGCACCTTTGTTCCAGCCGACTACCGTACCCGAGAGTGTTTTTACAATAATGCCATCAACTGAATTCTCTATCACGTTGGCAAGTTGTAGTCTCGCCATTATCAACAGCTCCTTGCGGCGCTGGGTATTGCTCCATAACAAGGTAAACGCAGCAATGAATAGGCTTGTCAATGCGCCACTCAAGGCCAACGCATTCACCGACATCAAAGGAAGTGTGTAAATGAACTCTGGATAAATACTCAGTTTGAGTTGCCATTTCCGGCCATAGACCTCTTGTGTGACAGAGTAGCTGTCGATGGCTTGCGCTAGATTTTCTGGCGTCACGGTTGAGTAAAACAATACTGGTTGGCCCGGTGTTGTTTGATCCTGCAACTCTAAACCTACGTGCGCAAGATTGACTCCGCTGTCGCCCAGCACGTCCTGCATCCTGAGAACAGCATAGGTCCAACCATAGGCTTGGTCTATTTTTGCTGCTTCTGTTTCAGGCGTTTTAGCTGTGCGGTAAATCGGCATCAAAAAAAGGAAAGATTGATTGGGCTGCCCGGTCGCTTGAACCAACGTGATTGGACCGGTCAGCGTTGCTTTGCCACTGAGCATAGCGCTTTGTGCTGCCGTCTTACGGTTGGCCTCCGAAGCGATGTCCAGGCCAATCGCTGGTCGGTTCAGTCCGGACGGTTCAATATATTGGATCACATATCTCTCTCCTTCATTTGGGGAGAGCTCTCTGATCGAAAAATCAGGCATGCCGTCGCGACGTGCTGCCTCTAGAAAACTAGCTTGCTCAGGACGAGGGACTCGTCTTATAAACCCAAAACCAAGCGCACCGGGAAACTCGCTGATAAGGTCGCGACTGTCGCTGTAACGCTTGAACTGCTCGCGTGTGACTGTTTGCTCGCCTTTCGTGAGCACTGCACCTCGCGCTCCTCGAAGGCCGTACTGATAAAGCCGGAGCTGGGATTGAATTGCTGAAAGAGCCCTCTGAGTGGCGTCAACCATTGCCTCATGTGTAGTAGCTTGGTTGCGCTGTGAAGCCCATAAACAAAGTGCCGCCGTGAAAAGCACGCCGAGAATGAACAGCAGAGCGGGCAATGTCCCGAGGGACAGACGCCTCTCTGATGTTATCGCACTTAAGTCAATAAAATCGGACATTCATTATCCTTAACGTATGACAAACAGCATAAAAACTTATGCTGAACTGGTCTTCGGGTCGTCGCGTTTTCTGGGCATTTAACCAAGTCCTCGGAACAGTAATGCCTCAAAATCTAGCGAGGGAATCGGTCTTGCATATAAATATCCCTGCATTACCTGGCAGCCGAGAGCAAGCAGTGCTTGAGCTTGAACTTCTTGCTCAACCCCTTCTGCGACCAGTCTGAGATTGAGACTTTGCGCCATCTGAATTACCGCCTCCACAATCCCAGCATCGCTGCTGTCTATCAGCATATCGCGCACAAAGCTTTGATCAATTTTGAGTACGTCGATTGGGAAGCGCTTGAGGTAGGCGAGACTCGAATAACCGATTCCAAAGTCGTCAAGTGCAATAGAAACTCCCAGTGCCTTTAAATCGAACAACGAATCACGAGTGCGTATCATATTGCTGGCAAACACGCCCTCGGTGATCTCAAGCTCCAAAAGTTCTGGAGCAATACCTGTCTCTACGAGCACGGCCTTTACTGAGTCAACGAAGTTGACCTCTTCCATCTGCACCAAGGAGACGTTAACGGCAATAAGGATGGGAAAGCCCTCTGCATGCCACCTGACACCATCCAGGCACGCTTGGCGAAGCACAAAAAGACCGATAGGCACTATAAGTCCGGTTTCTTCCGCCATCGGTATGAATTCAGCTGGAGAAACCAGTTGACCATCAGCCCGCCTCCAGCGAACTAAGGCCTCCGCTCCGATAATAGTCGAGTGCTTGGCATTCACCTTAGGCTGGTAATAGACCTCAAACTCCTGATTTTCTAAGGCAACACGCATTTGCTTTTCCAGCAGGTGGCGAGACCGCAAGGTATCTTCGATTTCCGCGCAAAAAAACTGGAAACGATTACGACCATCCTGTTTGGCACGATACATGGCCGCATCTGCTTGATGATGTAGAGTCGCCATATCATCGCTGTCATCAGGGAAAAGGCTTATGCCTATGCTCACCGTGAGATCGAAACGGTTACCTTCTATCCAATAAGGCTCTGACAGCAAACCAAGCAAATATTCTGCTTTTGACGCGACGTCTTCAACTTTCTGAATGTTATGTAATAGAACTATAAATTCGTCTCCGCCTTGGCGGCTGACCGTATCATTACCGCGCATGCTTTTTGTAAGCCGGGTAGCGACTTGCTGGAGTAGTAGATCACCGGTCGAGTGACCGCTTGAATCGTTGATGCTTTTAAAGTGATCCAAATCAAAAAAGAGGAAGGCGACCCTTCCGCCTACGCTCTTGGCGTCGCGAATCGCTTGCTCAGTACGGTCGCGCAGTAAAATCCGATTTGGCAGGTTGGTCAGTGCATCATGATTTGCTAAATGCGCCATCTTGATAGCCAACGCCCGAGCCTCACTAACGTCATGAAATACGGTAATTGCGCCTGTGAGCTCCTGATCCGAAGCGAAAATGGGTGCCGCGGAGTCCTCAATCTCTATTGTGCTGCCATCACGACAGACCAATCTAGAACTCAATTTCATACCAACAGTTCGTTTTTCGCGTATCGCAAGGCGAATTGGATTTTGCAGTTCGAGCCCAGTACTGGCTTCACGCAGTGGCATCACCTTCTCGATCGCCTGACCAAGCGCGTCTGCGCCCCTCCATCCCGTCATCTCTTCAGCGATCGGGTTCAAAAAGCTTATCAGCCCCTCTACATCGGTTGCTATGACGGCATCACTAATTGAATTAAGGGTAATTCGAATACGCTCCTTTTCACGAAATAGCGCCGTCTCTGCACGTTTGCGGTCCGTGACGTCAGTGATCAGCAGCAGAAAACCAGCATCACGATTTTCGACATCGCGGTAAACCACGGAAGCTTGACCGTGTAACATGTCTCCGTCAGGGCGGATTAGACTGATATCGAAAGACGTATTATCTCCCTTATGCTCTGCGTCAAGATGCCGTTCAATGGCAAAAAAATTGGTTTCTCCTAATACATCACAAAGGTGCAGCCCCGCCATTTGGCTGCCGCGCAGACCAAACCATTTGCCACCCGGATCGTTAGTAAACACGTTGCGCAGTTCTTTATCCCACTGGGAAATAAAGGCGGGCAGGTTTTGAACTACGTTTTCCAGACTTCGTCTTGCTTCGATCAACTGCTTGTTCTTTAACCGCAGGACCAGGTGCATTTTGATTCGGGCGCGCGCGATGGGAATATTCAGCGGCTTGTTCAGGAATTCAACGCCGCCCATATCAAGCGCCTCAATCTGTCGAGTATCTTGGTCGTGCGCGGTAATGAAGATGATAGCAACGTCTTTTGTGGCGGGATCGCTTTTGATAGCTTTACATACAGCAAATCCATCCATGCCAGGCATTTCAATGTCGAGTAGCACAACATCAGGCGGTGACCTCTTTACTATTTCAATAGCCGCCAGCCCCGATGTGGCAAATATAACTTTTCCAAGACCACTAACCGTGTCTCGGATGATCCGGACACTCATAGGCTGATCATCGACAATTAGAATAGTTAACGGCTCTAGCTTGAGATCGTCGAGCAACTTTTTATCCCCACATTTGCCCCTCTATACGCCCGCGCCTTTGGGCTATCGAACAGATAAGGCAGGTCCAACTCCTTGACATCGCATCTCAGCAGCCACTCAGCTTCAGCAGGGATGAAATGTGTTTCCTCCACGATAGCAGATCAAATCGAACTGTCATTCACGTTTCCTTCTGCCTACTATGCTCTGAAACCCCATGGTTGCGCGCATTTCAAAATTGAACCAAAAACCCTGCAGGAAAAGGGTAGCCGTCCGAGGAACACACGTCCTTACAACGCCGTTTGTGGCATGGAGTCCATCTAGATTTAAACGGAAGCGATCATAAGCATGAAGCTATTGGGAGAAAGTGCAGGCCCGACTGGCGGAGCGGCCCCGAGCCCCCAAGAAGAACGATCAGCGGGTTGAACAGCGCGCCGTGGGCACCGCACACGACGTACCCTTCGCGTCTTTTCCGGGCCCCCTTTCCCGCTAAAAAGCGGCCAGTAGCCACTAGACAACTGATGCTTAGCCTCGTACCTTAAACCTGAAGGCCCTGCGAAACCTTTTTTAGGTCTCATTTGCTGGCTTGAGAAAGCCAACCTAAAAAACCGACGTATACCCGGATATTGAGGTAACAGGTTTGATGCAAGGGACACGCTCTGAAAGCCTACCCACGCGCGACGCTCGACCAGAATTTTGGCAACTTTCCATGCGTTGCTGCCAATTGGCGGGCAGCGTAGACGTTGCGTTTTTTTTCATTTTCCTCATTCTGGGCTCACCCATTTTGGCGTGGATAAACGTGATCAGCGTGGCCATGTATGTCTATGCCTATCACGCGTTCAAGCAACGACGAAATCAGTTTGCAGTTCTCCTTATACGTATTGAAGTGCTTGTGCACGCTGGGCTGGGCACAGTTCTGGTCGGCTGGGGAAGTGGCTTTCACTACTTCTTGTTAATGTTTATTCCGGCCCTGTTCGTCAGCATGCGTGCCCGTAGCGCCTGGATATACGCAGGCTGCCTTTGGGCTTACTATGTAGGCTTAGATGTACTAATGTGGTTCGTTAGTCCTCTGCAACCCATCGCCTCCAATGCCCTGTTGGGTGTGCATGTTTTTAACCTGACAGTAGTTTTCTGCATGTTCAGCTATCTTGCGTTGTTCTATGTGATCACGGTAACCCGCGCTCACAAGAGCCTGGCGCGTATGGCAACGACGGACTCATTAACCGGGTTATTCAACCGTCGGCACATGATTGCTCTGACCGAGAAAATTTTGGCACGGCATCATAGACGTCCCCGCAATCTCACCTTGATGTTGATGGATATAGATCACTTCAAGCAGGTCAATGATCTATACGGTCACGATACCGGTGATCGTGTACTCGAGGCAGTGAGCCTATTACTCAAATGTTCAATGCGAGAGCAAGACTTTATCGGACGCTGGGGCGGCGAAGAATTTCTCTCCATATTGCCGGATACGGATTTTAGCAATGCAACTGATAGCGCAGAACGTATACGCAAGGCGGTCCAGGCATTGGAGATTGACAGCAATGGCAAAAAAGTAAGCGTAACTCTCTCTATTGGTGTCACTCAATATCGTGCTGATGAGGTTCTCAGCAACGCAATTGCAAGGGCGGATTACGCGCTCTACGAAGGTAAGTTAGCGGGACGAAACAGGGTAGAGGTAGCCGAGGCTTAGGTATCAGCTTTTAATCGAGTTCTGACAATAATCATCTCCAGCGCCTCGACGCAGCTATAGTCGGCCGCGCTGAAGGCATATCGCGGAAAATACTCCACGCCATCTCGCTCGATGTAGAGGCTAACCAATAAGCCATTAGGCAACTACTATTGAAAACATCAGCATACCTCCGGTAGAGCACTCACTGTCAGCTATCAAAGGCAGGAATGACATCCGCAGCGTAGCCGAAAATAACGAAAAGCTATTTCACTAACGCCACAGTAGAGGTGATCAGCCTATCTATCCGGATGAGTTTTGAAGAATGACATACAAATGCTGGTACAGATTTAAAAAGACTGCATACAGATGTCTATCTGTTATTGCTGACACAGAGTTGACCCGTCTGCCAACTTGACGTTGCCCCATAATCACTCAGCCCAAAGTCAAGCCAACATTTAGGCAGCCAGGTCAATTCTGCATAAGCGGCCATACTCTTACACGGTTCAGTCCGATTTATATTACTCAAGGCTCCAATAATCAACAATTCCCTTATTGGTAAATGTCACATAAAAACGATCACCATGAATCTCGGTATTACCATTGGCTTTACCAGCTACTTTATTTACACTCGATACAGCTGCTGAGGTAGATCTTCCCATGGCTAATGCGCTAGAAACAGAGCCAGCCCCGGGGATATAACCAACCAAACTTGAAACATCGCTCAAGGTGCCACCTTTACGGTAGACCCAAGTTGTTCCGTTGCTTGACTTTTCATTACTATCAGGAACGCCATATAGGCGTTGAACGTCGGCTTGCGTGGTTTTACCCTCAATTATGTGGGATTCGACATAGCTGGTGCTATATTTGTCATCCGTCGTCATTCCGGCACAACCTGCTAGCGTCAGAGCGCCCAGTAGTATTAAAGCTTGTTGAATTTTTATCATTTTCTTGCCTCACTAACAGAATTGATAATTATGGAATTGACCCATATGCCGACTTGTCGTTGCGCCATAAGTCCCCCCAAAGTCAGACGGGCTAACGCTTTAGGGGCAGCGGAATTTCGACAGCTGGGTCAATTCTGCATCAGTGGCAACAACGTTAAACTAATCCTACCCCTGAGCGCCTTAATCCTTCATAAAACACATCCGGTAACTATGAGTACTTCATATTAAACTCTTTGCGCCTTTGGCACTTTTAGTGAGCAGACGAAAGCATTCGCACGATAATGGTGACTCCAGCCACGAACTTCTATAGTACAGATGAGCTATTGAACTAAGACATGCCTGAAAAATTGACTAAGCATAGACGCCTTAGGTGCGCACTAGTGTGCTGTTCGCGAAATAAATTACTGATTAATTCGTCTACACTTCAAACGTCACCCCTGCCTTGGAGAGCTGACAGTGAGTGCTCTGGACATCACGCTTAGCCCCGAAGAAAAGGCCGAACTGAAACGGCTCGTTCGCTCTGCGACTCTCCCCCAGAGAGAAGGCCGTCGAGCACGCATTATCCTGCTAGCTGCCGAGGGCGAAACCCGGGACAACATCGCACGGCTGACTGGCTTTTCCTGCCCGACGATTCTGGCCCCGCCGGACAAGGCTTTGGTGTTGTGTTGCGATGAGAAAAGCCAGGTTCTAGCGCTGGAGCGGACGCAGCAGGGCTTGCCTTTGGGCATCTGTCATATCCAGACTAAGTCCCATGATTACACCCGACACGGCACGGTCACTTTATTCGCCGCACTGGATTATCTTCAGGGCAAATTGATCAGCAGCATCGAGCGTCAGCACCGGCATCAAGAGTGGCTGGCCTTTCTCAAGAAGATCAATAAAGAGACGCCCAAACACCTCCAGCCTCACCTGATCGTCGATCACTATGCGACGCACAAGCATGCGGCAGTGAAAGCCTGGCTGGCGAAACATCCTCGCTTTCATATTCATTTCACGCCGACCTCCAGCTCATGGATGAACATGGTTGAGCGCTTCTTTCGAGACGTCACGGTGTATCTTCGCGACGGCAGTTTTACCTCGGTTCGCGAGCTGTAAAGCTCCATTACAGCGTTAATGGCGTTACGCAATGCTCAGCCGACCCGATACGTTAGGAACGCAAAGGGAGAGGAGATCTTGAACAAAATCAAGCGGGCGCGTGAGGCACTTGAAGCCGTAGCCAATAAGTAAATTATTTCGAAAACAGAACATTAGCGTCTGGGCATGAGGTGAATAGTCGATGAGGGTCAGGCAGTCCTGTTTATAACCTACTACGTAAAGTAACTGATCCATAAACCCCACCTATTCAAAAAAAGGTGAACCGTTCAGGATGCGACATTCCGTTATTTCTTGTGCTTGATATCCACCACCGTTCCTGCCCGTACGTCTTTGATCGGCGAGAGCAGGTGCGGCGAGATATTCCAACGCTGCCCATTATCGGTGACCACGGTGACGCTCTTGCGGTTGAACTTCATAATGGTTCCAGACAGGCGCCCACTGTTGGGCGAGTCAAAGCTCACCCGCGCACCTGGATGGAACTGCATCATCGATTTGTGCGCTTCCAGCGACTCCAGCATCTTCAGGCGTTCGATGATGTGGTGATTCAACGCCACTAACTCATCAGCACTCAGGTGATCAATATTGATACTCATAATGTCTCCACATTCCACGGCAACAGCGCTTCAAAATCTTCTACCGAAACGGCCTGCGGCAACCGTTCCAGTACGTGGCGCAGCCACGTATAGGGCTCTTGGCCATTAGCCTTTGCAGTTTCGACCAAGCTGTAGATCTGCGCACTGGCCGTTGCACCCTTAGGCGTATCGCTGAATAACCAGCTCTTTCTTCCAATAACAAACGGCTTTATTGCGCGCTCGGCCTTGTTATTGTCTATGGGTAAAAACCCGGTTTCCACATAACGCTCCAACCGACTCCAGTTGTTCGCCAGGTAGTTGACTGCTTTACCCAAGGTGCTTTTCG